>JAZFSB010000144.1:0-2011 GCA_036445935.1 Alphaproteobacteria bacterium
CACATGGGGATCGCGATGCCCAGAACAACGGGCCACGACTCCTTGCCCGAGAACCGCATATAACCGACAAGGAAGAAGAACATCGCCGGCAACAGGCCGATCACCGCGGCGGAGCCGAAGAAAAACAGGCACCAGCCGAAATAGACCGCCGCACGCGAGGCAATGGTCGCCACGGACAGATCGCCGAAATCCACCACGATGTCGAAATGGGCGTCTGATTCGTCTTCCGGCTGCTCCTTTGCCTCGCCCATTTCACCGGCGCCGCCGCCGGCGATGCGCGGCTCACGCTGGTAGAACAGCATCACAAACACCAGGGTGGAAAGGATGAGCAGCGCGGTCCAGCCGACCACCTGCGGCACCAGCTTGGCGCCGAACTCCCACTCCGACGAGATCGTGATCGCCGCCACGAACAACGCGACCACGCCCAGGGTGAACGCGAGATCCCAACTGAGATTCTGTTTCTGGAACGCGAACGCGCGGCGCCGCTGCAAATCGGGGTTTTGTCTGCGCTCGCGCCAGTTCTTGATCACCGGGCTCATGATACCGTACAACGTGATCGCGAACATGATCGGCACGATGACCTTTAGCTTGCCGTCGCGCCAGATCCACATCCACTCCCAGCTATAGCGTTCCACCGAGATGAACATATAGCGTTCGACCAGCCCGCCGAGGACGAAACCGAGGATCAACGGCGGGCGCGGCCAGCGCAGCCGCTTCATGAAGAAGCCGAGGAACCCGAAGATCAGAAGCGCGTAGATGTCGCCCCACTGGCGTGAGCCCTGGAACGCACCGACGAAAACGATGGCGAGCACGGTCGGCGCCAGAATGCCGACCCGCACCAGCGCGATCTTGGCCAACTGGTTGGCGAAGGTGAAACAGATGCCGGCGCCGAAGATATTTGCGAAGGCGACGCTCCACACCATGGTGTAGGTCACGTCCAGGTGCTTCTTCAGCATGTCCGGCCCGGGCACCAGCCCGTGGATCAGGAAGGCGCCGAGGATCAGCGCCATCGACGCGCTGCCCGGCACGCCGAAGGCGATGGTGGGAACCAGCGCGCCGCCTTCCTTGGCGTTGTTCGAGCTTTCCGACGCGATGACGCCGCGCACGTCGCCCTTGCCGAAGGTGAGCGCGGCATCCTTTTCCGTGCGCGCGGCATGACCATAAGCGATCCAGTCGACCACCGAGGCGCCGATGCCCGGCACCGCGCCCAGGCCCGCACCGATGGTGGCGCACCGTATCACCAGCCACAGGTTATTGAAGGTGTCCCGGACGCCTTCGAGCTGCGACATCGCCGAATCCAGGCCCCTCTGATCGCCCTCGCCGGCAATGGATTTCTGCTGTACGGCGAGATCGGCCAGCTCGGGAATGGCGAACAGGCCCAGCGCCAGCGGCACAACCGGAAGCCCGTCCCACAGATAGAGCGAATCGAAGGTCCAGCGCAGGGTACCGGTCTGCGGATCATCGCCCGCGGTGGCGATCAGCAGGCCGATGCAGGCGCCGGCCAGCCCCTTGAGCGGCGAGCCGCCGCTGAGGACCGCGGCCAGCGACAGACCGAAGACACAGAACGACAGCAATTCGGGTGAGCCGATATAGAGCATCACCGGCCGCAGGATGGGAATGCTGATCCCCAGCAGCAGCGCGCCGAACAGTCCGCCCAGCACCGAGGCGCTGAACGCCGCGCCAAAGGCGCGCCCGGCTTCGCCCTTGCGCGCCATGGGATAGCCGTCGAGGATGGTCGCGGCCGATCCCACCGTACCGGGCACGCCGAACAGCACCGCCGGGATGGTATCCGAGGTCACCGTGACCGACTGCAGCCCCATCAGGAAGGCCAGCGCCGTATACGGGTTCATATCGAAGGTGAACGGCAGCAGCAGCGACAGACCGACCAGCCCGCCGAGACCCGGGATCACGCCCAGGATCAGTCCGATGCACACGCCGAGCAGAAGAAAACCCATCCGCGTAAAATCGGCCATGATGCCGAGGGCCTGAATGGCCTCGTTTATCAAGGAGA
>JAZFSB010000145.1:0-9044 GCA_036445935.1 Alphaproteobacteria bacterium
ATCACGCGCTCGGCGCGGCGGCGGTTGGCGTCGTTCTGCCCTTCGTCGGGCGGCAGATCCTCATGCAGCAGGATGGTGCCGATATCGGGGTCGTCCTCGAGCGCCTGGATCATGCCCTTGAGCACATCGATCGGCTGGTTGAGAAAGCCTGCGGCATCGAGCGGGTTGCTGAGCTGCACCCCGTCACCCACCAATTCCCTGAGCCGAGCCAGCGTCGCCTCACCGAACGGCGGCAGCGCCACCCCGTACCGTTCGGCGGCATCTAGCGAGAGACCGCGCACCCCGCCGGAAATAACCAGCGCCCCCACCCCCTCGCCCTGGGGAAACGGGCTGTGGGCCAGATAATCGATCAGGTTGATCGCGGCATCGGCGCTTTCCACCCGGATCACCCCGGCCGCGCCCGCGATGGCATCGAACGCCTGAACCGACCCGGCCAGCGAGCCGGTATGGGCCAGCGCCGCCTCGCGGCCACCTTCCGACGCTCCCATCTTGAGCACGACGACAGGCTTGCCGGCATCGCGCGCGCGCCGGCAGGCGGTTAGAAAATCCTCCGGCCGGCGCACCGCCTCGATCAGGCAGAAAATCACCCGCACATCGGGATCGTCGACGAAGTAATCAACATAATCGGCGGTCGTCAGCCCGACCTCGTTGCCGCTGGTCACGATGGTGCCGATATCGATGCCACGGTCGATCACCGCCCGACCGATGCCGGGCGTCGTGGTGCCGCTTTGCCCGACCATGGCGACCGGCCCGCGCACCAGGTCGCGCATCCGGTCGTCGGGCAGGGTCAGCAGCCGGGCGCGGGCCGACAGGTTGCCGAGACAGTTGGGACCGGAAATCGCGATGCCGATTTCCTCGATGACGCCACGCAGTTCGTCTTCCAGCCGGCGGCCCTCATCGGTGCCGGCCTCGGAAAAGCCGGCGGCGTAGAGCGTGGCGCTGCGCGTGCCCATATCCGCCGCCTCGCGCAGGGTCGCGGCCACCGTGGCGGCTGCGCGCATCACCACCAGGTGATCGGGCACCGCCGGCAGCGCTGCGAGATCGGGATAGCACTTCACGCCCCACATTTCGTCATGGCGCGGATTGACCGGCCAGACCGGCCCGGCGAATCCGAAGCGCTGCGTGTTGGCGAAGATACGCGCGGTCCAGCCGCTCGGGTTTTCGCGGGCGCCCAGGATGGCGATACTGGTCGGGTTGAGAAGCGCCGCTACCTTGTCGGTGTTCATCGAATTCAGACCGCCTTCGCATCGCGGATCGCGCGCCACACGCGTTGCGGCGTCGCCGGCATGTCGATGTGCCGGATACCGAGCGGCGACAGCGCATCGACCACCGCGTTCATGATCGCCCCCAGCCCGCCGACATTGCCAGCCTCGCCCGCGCCCTTGGCGCCGATCGGGTTGGTCTTGGTCGGCACCGGGTTGTTCTGCATGTCGAAGCTGCACATGTCGTCGGCCCGCGGCATGCCGTAATCCTGGAAGCTGGCGGTCATCATCTGGCCGGTCTCGTCGTCATAGACGATGTTTTCGGTGAAGGCCTGGCCGACCGCCTGGCCGATACCGCCATGGATCTGGCCGTCCAGCGTCAGCGCGTTGATCACCGTGCCGACGTCATCGACCACGGAATAACGGATGATTTCCGTCTTTCCGGTATCCGGGTCGATCTCGACCTCGCACACATGGCAACCATTGGGGAAGGTCGGCACGCCGGCGACGTAGGTAGTGGTGTCATGCAGCCCGATCTCGGCGCCGGGCGGCAGGCTGGCCGGATTGTAGGATGCGCGCGCGACCTCCTGGATCGACACCGCGCGGTCGGTGCCGGCGACCCGGTAGTCGCCGTCCTCGAACGCAATATCGGTCTCCGAGGCTTCCAGCAGATGGGCCGCGATGCTCATGCCCTTTTCGATCACATGATCGGACGCGACCGCCGCCGCCGAGCCGCCGAGGATGGCCGTGCGCGACGCGTAGGTGCCGCCGCCGAACGGCAGGCTGTCGGTATCGCCATAAGCGACCCTGATGTCCCCATCGTCGATGCCGAGCCGGTCGGAGATCACGATCTTGTACATCGTGTCATGACCCTGGCCGTGCGAGATCGACCCGGCCAGCACGGTAACCGAGCCGCTGGCATCGAATTGCAGCCCCAGCGTTTCGCCGTCGAGCTGGGCGGTCTGTTCGACGAAATTGGCGATGCCGATGCCACGCAGCCGACCGTGTTTCGCCGCCTCCGCGCGCCTGGCCTCGAAGCCGGCATAATCGCCCGCCGCCACCACGCTTTTCATGTTGGCCGGGAAGTCGCCGCAATCGTAGGTGTAGGTCAGCCCGGTCTTGTACGGCATCGCGTCGGCCGGGATCAGGTTGCGGGCGCGAATTTCGGCGCGGTCGATGCCCATCTCGCGCGCGGCATTGTCGATCAGCCGTTCCAGCACATAGGTCGCTTCCGGCCGGCCCGAGCCGCGATAGGGCCCGATCGGCGCCTTGTTGGAAAACACCGCCGAGACCTCGACATGGATCGCGGGCGTCGTGTAGAGCCCGGCCAGCCCGCCGAGATGGCCGGTCGGCGAGATCATGCTGCCGGGATCGACATAGGCGCCGATATTGCAAATGTTGCGCACCCTGAGTCCAAGGAATTTCCCGGCCGAGTCGAGCGCAAGCTCGGCCTCGGTGACCTGATCGCGGTCGTGATAGTCCGACAGCATCCCCTCGGTGCGCTCCGCCACCCAGCGCACCGGCCGGCCGAGCTCGCGCGCCGCCCACATCGCCAGATGACATTCCGGATGGTGCCCGCCCTTCATGCCGAAGCTGCCGCCGACATCGGGGGCTACAATGCGCACCCGATTCTCCGGCACCTTGAAGACCTGTCCGGCCAGCGTGCGGCGCAGCGAGTGCGGGCGCTGGGTGCCGGCATAGAGCACGTAGCGCTCGCCGCCCCGGTCGTATTCGCCGATAACGGCGCGCGGCTCTATTGTTGCCGCCGTGATGCGGTTGACGGTCAGCGCCAGCGTGGTCACGTGATCGGCGCGCGCGAAGGCGGCATCGACCGCCCCCTTGTCGCCCAGCGTGAAAAAAAAGCATTCGTTGTCGGCGCAGCCCTCCCACAAGGCCGGCGCGCCACGCGCCGTCGCGCTGTCGATCACCGGCGGCAGGGTCTCGTAATCGACCTCGACGCGCTCGGCGGCGTCGCGCGCCTGGTCCAGCGTCTCGGCCACCACCAGGGCGACATAGTCGCCGACGAACATGGCGCGGGTGGCCACCAGCGGCGGATGCGGCGGGATATGCAGCGGCGAGCCGTCGCGCCGCGTGCGTACATAGGACGGCGGGTGTTGGCCGAAATCCTCGCGGGCCCAGTCGGCGCCGGTGAACACCGCCACCACGCCCGGCATCTGACCCGCCGCCCGCGTGTCGAGCCGCTTGATGCGGGCATGGGCGTGGGGGCTGCGCAGCACGAAGGCATGGGTTTCGCCCGGCAGGTGGATATCGTCGACATAGCGGCCTTCGCCGCGCAGCAACCGCGGATCCTCGGTGCGCGGCACCGACTGGCCGAGAGCGTATTTCACTGTCCTGTTCCCCCTTGAGCAATCCGGCGGCTATTGCCGCTTCGCGTATCGCCGCCCATGGTCGCGCCAACCCTATGCGCTTGCAAGGGCACGCAAGATGCTTTGTGCCGGCGGATTTAATGTCTCAGTTTGAAATCTGTCGCGTTAAATGGGCAAAGCAGACTCGAATGTCCGATGTTGGGGTGCCACCTCAAGCGGACGCTCCGGAACACCACGCAACATCCTCGGCCAGGAACGGGCATAAGGTCGTATCGGAAAACCGCTATCAGCATGGGCAAATTGACAGCCTACTTTACAGGGTAGTTGAATGACCGCCAGTCATATGGGCGGTCATTGGAACCGGTTATCATATAGGGGGGGTTATGGATATTTTCGAAGCGGTCGACTCGCGATTTGCTTGTCGATGGTTCCTCGACAAACCTGTCGATCAGGAGATCGTCCGTGATTTGATCGAGGGGGCGGGGCGCGCGCCATCCAACGGCAACATGCAACCTTGGAACGTCTACGCCCTGACGGGTGAACCGCTCGACGAGATCAAGCGTCAAGCCGCCGACGTGATCGAAACCAGTGATTGGAGAGACAAGGAAACCGAGTATCCGATCATTCCGGACAATTTGTCAGAGCCATATTCCAGCCGTCTGTTTGGTCATGGCGATCACCTGTACGGCGCTCTCGGCACGGCTCGCGACGATCACGAGGGAAGAACGGAACAGCGAAAACGCGGATACCAGTTCTTCAATGCGCCGGTTGGTCTGTTCATCACCATCGATCGAGGACTTGGTTTTGGGCAGTGGGCGGACCTCGGTTGTTACGTCGCCACCCTCGCCATACTGGCGCGCGGCCACGGCCTGGATACCTGCCCGCAGGCCGCCTGGATACGTCTATACGAGTTGGTCGGGGATTTTCTGAATTTACCCGCCGAGCAAATGCTCTTTATTGGGATGGGGATCGGTTACCGCGACGGTGATCACCCCGTGAATAACTTTAGATCGGTGCGGGCCGACGTCCATGAGTTCTGCAAGTTTTATGGGTTCGATTGACATCTTTCGATCCCCAATGTCCACACATGAGAGAACCGACTTGTCGGTGTACACGCAGGCTCATCTGAATAAAGTGGCGCGTCAGCTTAACGAACGGCCACGCAAAACGCTGGGGTTCGAAACGCCAGCAGAAAGATTTAACGCGTGTGTTGCAGCGACCGGTTGAGGTGGCAACCCAACCGCGGACATTGGGACGTTCGTTTTCGTTTCCCTCTTTTGGCATGGGACAGAAAAACAGACGCATCGGGCGGCCTCGGAAGGATCGCCCGGCAATAGTTGGCTTGGAATCAGGGTATTAACCCAAAAAATACCATTCCGAGCTATGTAGAGCGCCAGGTGCGTTGAATGCGCGGCTAAATTTGAATAATAGGAATCATAGCGCAATTGGCCTTCAAATCGTCTCCCGAACCATCGGAATCGGTCGGAAAATCGCTTGGGGCGAGCAAGCTGGCAGAGGGCATAATGCTGGCCGTGGCGGGACAAGTAGAGAAAGCATGCGCCTGTTTTGAAGAAGTCCTCCTCTTAGATTCATACAATTTGAAGGCCTGCTATAATCTTGGGGCCATGCGCCTGTCTACCGGCGATATGGCCGCCGCTGTCGCCATGTTTGACCGCGCGCTGGCGATCGATCCACACGACGAGGAAATCCGCACGCTTCGCAGCAAAGCGCTTACCTCGCTGGCGGGCAAACGTCCATTGGAGGAAATACAACTGCATTCGCATTCGCGGAAAGAGGTCAGGGATTGCCGCAACGAACTGGCAATCCACCCAGGCAATAAAATCGCCAAGGCCAAGCTCATGGACGCGCTGGCACTTAGCAAAATGCCCGCCGAGCAGGGTGACTTCATGGCCGACGCCGACACAGCGCTCGGCAACCATGCGCTAATAGCCTGTATGCAGAAAAGCGGCTCAAGCCTACTCTTTGAAATGATCCATCATTTGACTGGATGGGAAAAGGCATTCTTTTCCTCTGCCTACTTTCAAAACGAGCAGGAGCTTGACCTCCCCTCTATTCTGGAAGTCGTCAAAACCGATACGGTGACGCAGCAACATTGCCGCGCCACCGAGGCCAACATCCATATCATGCAGGGGCTCTCTATCCGCCCGGTGGTACTGGTGCGCAACCTCGCCGACGTCGTGATGAGCCTGGTCGATTACTATGACCACGGCGCCCTGATCAACACGTTCCTTGACGCTGAATGGTTCAACCTGAGCCCGGCCTCCAAATGCGATTATATCATCGACCACGTGATGCCGTGGTATGTCGGATTTTACACGTCATGGCGTCGAGTCGAGGCGGCAAGCCGTCTCGATTGTCTGTTCGTCCACTACGAGGAAATGATCGCCGACAAGCCGGGCACGCTTCGGAAAGTCGCCAACTTTCTCGGTCTGGAAAAGAGCATCGACGCCTACGACGCCGCAATCGCCGCCGCTGAAGGGGACAAGGCCAAGACCCGCTTCAACAAAGGCATCGTGGGACGCGGAGCAGCGTCGCTCGACAACGCGCAACAGGCGCGTTTGAAACAACTCACCACTCCGTTCCCCTCGATTGATTTCAGCCCGATCGGCCTTTGACGGCGATATAGGTCGTTTTCGGTTCAGCGCAGCTTGTGGCGCTCGGCACAAGGGTGATGGGAACGCACGGACATCCTAATGAACTCGAAGAACCGACATGCGGTATACCCCGAGAAATAGAATGGATGATCACCAATCTCGGTCGTTATAACTCCCATAGGTGAACCCGGAAGCTAGGAAGAAAGCAAGACGGGCACGGACGGGCGCGACAGGCGCAAAAGACAGAACCCGCCAGCGGGTTAGGTTGACAGTGTGCGGTACCCACCCCTAACGTTTCATGGCGAACGCAACGCGCAGTCTGGAAGAAGTTGCGCGACGTATAGGGGGAATATTTTTTGGATAATCCACTGATCAACAAGGACATCGCCATCATTGGCTATGCCGAGACCAAGATCATGCGGCGGTCAGGCAGATCAATCTATGCGATGTGCGCCGAAGCGGCGTCGAAGGCGCTGGCCTATGCCGGGATCGGCACCACCGACATCAACGGCATGGCCACCAACCTGCCAACCGGCGAGGCGGGCAACAATTTCTGGTCCAACTATCTGGGCGACCATCTCGGTCTTGCCACGGAATGGACCCAGACCACAGATCTCGGCGGCGCGTCGATGACCGCCAATGTCGCGCGCGCCGCCTCTGCGCTGCAGGGCGGCTATTGTGACATGGTGCTCTCGGTTACCGCCGACGGGACCGGGCGGCGCGACGATCAGCGATCCTACCGCAGCGAGTTCCGCAACCCGACCGGCATCCAAGGACCACCCGGCGCGTTCGGGCTGCTGATGACCCGCTACATGCACCAGTACGACCTTAAATTCGAGGCGCTGGGCAAGCTGGCCGTGGCCCAGCGCAATGGGGCCGTGGTCAACGACAACGCGGTCGAGCAAATGCGCAAGCCGATCACGGTGGATGATTATCTGACTTCGCGCATGATCTCGACGCCGCTCCGGCTACTCGATTCCGTCATGCCGTGCGACGGCGGCAACGCGCTGGTCATCACCACCACCGAACGCGCCAAGAAGATGGGCGTGAAAAAGATGGTTCACCCGGTGGCCTATTCGGAGATGGTGAACTTCAACGTCCGAGAACAGACCCCCGACGTCACCGAAACAGGCTTTTCGGTCTCGGGACCCAAGGCGCTGGATCGCGCCGGCATGTCGGCGGACGACATCGACATGTTTCACCCCTATGACGATTTCCTGATCGCCGAGATGCTGCAACTCGAACAGATCGGCTTCTGCGGCCGGGGTGAAGGGTCGGACTTCCTGCTGTCGACCGACATTTCGCCGACCGGCGGGCTTCCGATCAACACCGGGGGCGGGCAAATCTCGGCCGGCCAGCCGGGCCTGGCCGGCGGACAGCTAAACCTGGTCGAAGCCGTCCGCCAGCTATTCGGTGAGGCCGGCGAACGCCAGGTGCCAAACGCCGCCACCGGCATGGTGACCGGCATCGGCGTTATTCCCTATGTACGCAATTGGGGCACCAGCACGGTGCTGATCCTGGAGCGCGGATAATGGCAAAACGACCCAAGCAACCCCGCCCGGCACCGACGCCGACCGACATCACCCAGCCTTTCTGGGATGCGGCGAAAGACCACAAGTTCCTGCTGCAATACGACCCGGAAGCCGACAAGTACCAATTCTATCCGCGCGGCATCAGCGTCCATACCGGCAAGCAGAACCTGGAATGGCGCGAGGTGTCGGGCCGCGGCGAGGTCTACACCTGGACTGAAACCGTAGTGCCGGCGCGCGGCTTCGAAGGCGACGAGCCGTATCTCATCGCCTGCGTCGAGCTTGACGAGGGCGTGCGGCTAATGAGCCTGCTGCACAACTGTACCGCCGACGAGGTCAAGATTGGCATGCGGGTCCGCATGAGCTGGGACAAGATCGACTCCGACAGCGAATTCTTCGCCTTCGAGCCGGACACCTAAACATGCGGCTCCGGCCCGCTCCCCCTCCCGGCCACCCCACGGGATTATCCTATGGGTGGCCGGGAGGGGGAGCGGGCCGGCACCGCAGGTCTTAGATGGAGACATTCATGAGTAACATCAGCTTTCTGGTCGATACCAAGGAGGACGCCGCCTATCGCGCGGGAATCCGCGCCTGGCTGGAAGAAAACCTGCCCAAGGAACTGCGTGGCTGGTCGGTTCGCCCACCGCCGGAGATGACCCAGCCATGGCATCGCAAGCTGCATGACCGGGGGCTGATCGCGCCGCACTGGCCAAAGGAACATGGCGGCACCGAGGCGCCGTTGAACGAACGATTGATCCTGCAGGAAGAACTCGGGCGGGTCGGTGCGCCGGTACTTTCGCGGCAGGCGCTTGGCCATATCGGCCCAATCCTGATGCGCCACGGCACCGAGGAACAAAAGAGCCAGCACCTGCACAAGATGCTCACTGGTGAAGTGTTGTGGTGCCAGGGTTATTCCGAGCCGGGCGCGGGCTCGGACCTCGCCAGCCTGTCCACCCGGGGCGTGATCGACGGCGACGAAATCGTCATCAATGGCCAGAAAATCTGGACCACCTGGGGCCATCACGCGAACTGGATGTATGCGCTGATCCGCACCGACCCGGACGCGCCACGCAAACAGGCGGGCATATCGATGGTTCTGATCGACATGACGACGCCCGGCATCACGCCACGCCCGATCATGACCATCGCCGGCGATGAGGAATTTTCCGAGGTGTTCTTCGACGACGTACGGGTGCCGGTCGCCAACCTGGTGGGCGACCTGAACGACGGCTGGCGGGTCGCCAAGGCACTGCTGGCGTCAGAGCGCATCGGCAACGCCAACCCACAGCTTTCGCTGGAAACGCTTGACCGGGTGCGCAAGGTGGCCAAGGCGACCGGAATGCTGGACGATCCCGTGTTCCGCGACAAGCT
>JAZFSB010000146.1:0-23528 GCA_036445935.1 Alphaproteobacteria bacterium
GGCCATAAAATGGGGTATTTCAGCAGCCAGTTAGCGCGTTTTCCGATCTGACGGGGGCGAGCCGGTGCGATTCCGCGCAAGCGGAAAAACTCTAATGCACCGATCCTGTCGGCCGGTCGGGGCCCGACGCGGGGCCCGCGCCTTGCGCCGTTGGTCCCGCCTGATGCAGGATCATCTTCCAGACCGTGCCTTCGCGCGCAAACAGGTTGGTCGCGGCCAGCCGCCCGCCCGGCAACTGCTCAAAACAGACCACGTAAGCGACATCGCCGTGGATGCGCGCCCGAGGGTCCAGACAATCGATGCCGTTTACCGGTGCCGATGCGAAAATGGCCGACCAGCTTGCGATCACCTCGGCGCGGCCAAAGATCGGCCCCCAGCCGGGATGCAGACAGGTCACGTCGTCACGCCCTGACCAAACCTGCCCCATGGCCTCCGCGTCGCCGTCGGCGAAAGCTCGATAAAAGGCTTCATTGGCGAATAGCACGGAATCGGTATCGGACATTTACAATCTGACTCCCTTGGACAGCGCTATACAGCAGCCCGCGCGCTGCCTTACCATCACCACCATCACCACCATCACCGCACGGAAACACCCAGACGACAGGAGGTCCGCGTTATGAGTTTCGAGCCCATCAAGCCGCGCGCGCGCCTCGGCTTCATTATACCGTCCTCCAACCGAATGGTGGAACCGCAGATCCAGCACCATACCCCGGACGGTGTGGCTGTCCATTTCACCCGCATCGGCATGACCAACCGCCACAAGGCGCCGCTGCCCGAACTCATGCCGCGCTTCGAACTGGCCGCCGAGCTGCTCGGCGATTCGAAATGCGACGTCACCGTGCTGCAATGCACCGGCACCTCGATGTCGGGCGGCATAGACGGCGAAAGAGACGTCATCCAGGCGATGGAAACGGCGAGCGGGCGCCCCGCACTGACCACGGCGTCCTGCCTGATGACGGCGTTGGCGGCCCTCGGCGCGCGTCGGCTGGTGTTCGTGTCCGAAACCGCCCAGGACGGGCACGACAAAAAGCGCGCCTTTCTAGCCGAAGCCGGCTACGACATCGTCGCCGACCGGGCGGCGGGGCTGGCGAAAAGTGATGTCTACTGCACCACGCCGCCGGAATTCTGGTTCGATTTCGTCCGCGCCCAGCGCAACGACGCGGCCGAAGCCTATTTCGTGAGCTGCGCCAACATTCACAGCATCGACGTGATCGCCGCGCTCGAAGCAGAGCTTGGACGGCCGGTGGTGACCAGCAACCAGGTCGCCTTGTGGTGTGCGCTCAGGACCGCCGGCATCGACGACACGATCCCCGCGCTTGGGCATTTGTTTGATCTCGGCCTGCCGGCCAGCGCGGCGGCGGCGGAATAGGCGTTATGTACGGCCACCGCGCACGCATCGGCTACACCTCGCCACCCGCCACGACCGAGGTGTTTCCCTTTGAGTTCTACAAGATCGTCCCCGATGGGGTGACGCTGGTGCTCAACACCCTGCCGCTGGTCAACCGCACCAGCGACGAGGTCGAACGCGCTTACGAGGTAAGCCTTGATGTGGCGCACGCGATGGCGCGGGCCGGTGTCGATCTGTTCGTATTTGGCGGGCTGCCGATCAACGCGTCGCGCGGCTTCGCCAACGCGGACGAAATGGCGCGCGCCACCGAACGCGACATCGGCGTGAAGGTCATCACCAGCCTGTCGGCGCAGCAAGATGCGTTCACCGCCACGGGGGCCGGGCGGACGGCGGTGATCCAGCCCTATGACGACACCCACATTGCCCGCTTCGAAGGCTATGTGCACGAACTTGGCGCCACCCCGACCGGCTGCGTCAGCGTCAACGCCAGCTTTATCGAGCTTGGCAAGGTGGATGAAGAGACCGTGCTTGATCTTGGCCGCCAAGTGCTTGCAGCCCATCCAGACAGCGACACGCTCTATATCCCGTGTCCGCATTTCGCGACACTTGGCGTCATCGAGCCGTTGGAGGCGGAATTCGGCGTGACCGTGATCACCGCGTTGCAGGCCATTGTGTGGCGGAGCTTGCGGAAATGCGGCATCGAAGACCGCCTCGACGGGTTCGGCCGCCTGCTCCGCGATTATTGAATGGACTTGTTTATCCGGCTCCGGCCCGCTCCTTAATCTTTAGCGCCAACAGCCGATGCGGACGACAAAGGTTTGGGCGCGCGCCAATAGCGCCGTGTCGTCCAGCGCGCCGGGGCGTTTGCCCGACACCGTCTTGACCGCGTTCCGTCGCAGGAAATCGAGCACCACCCCGCGCCGGATCGCCACGCCAACATCGTGTACCAGCATGCCGGTTCGCGCGAAATGCTGCGGCGTGTTGAGTTGGGCAACCACGACCCCAACCACCCTGGCGGCGCGGTCCAGCACCGGACCACCCGAATTGCCGGCCCGCACGTCGATCTTGAGCAGAAAGCGGTCGTCCCGCGGCATCTTGCCGTTGATATAAACATGCCCGGTTTCAAGCCTGGGCGCGATTGCCACCAGCCCGCGCCGAGGATAGCCAACGACCGCGATGGCATCGCCCGGCAGCGGGTCGGCCGCGAACGTGGCAACACCAGGAGACTTGATCGCGGCGCGCAACAGCGCGAGATCGTGATCCGCGTCCCGCGCAATACCTTCCGCGTGTATCTCAGTCGCACCGAAAGGCGTGACCGTCACCGCTGCGCACTGCGCGACAACATGGTGGTTGGTCAGTACATGCCCACCCCGCGAAACAATCGTCCCCGTGCCCGATCCCGAACGCCGCCGGCCCGGAACGATGGGCGCCGCGCCCTTCAGGATGCGCTTGGTTCGATCGACCCGCGCCCGACGCAAGCGCCGTGCCTGGGCGTCGTCGACGATCCGCCCTTCGCAACGCCACGCCAAGCGGCGGCTGACCAGATCGCGGGACGGCTCGTGACACCAGACCAGATCCGCGACCGGGTCTGGTGTCACCTGGGTGAGACGGAAGGCGGAAGGCGGCGCATCGGCGGCCGCCCCACCCGTCGCCAGACGGGAAAGGGCGAAAAATACGAGCGCTATGCGAATTGCCGCCATCAATCGATTTTAGGCTGTTTGAACCGTCGCGCCACCGGTGAGGCAAATTAGGGGTGATACGGGTCAAATACAGGTTAGTTGCTTCGAATATTTAGACGAATTAGTGGATTTTGGCTTGAAATAAGGCGTTCGGGGGCCTGGTTTAAGAAATTCCTTAACAAATTTACGGCAACCTCCTCCTTGTAGCGGGCCGGCTCCTTGAGACAGAGCCGCGCAGGAGATAAACATGGCAACGCGTCCGGAAGACCTTGATGCAAACGGCCAACAGCGCCGTTATCCGCGCACTCGGGTGGTCTGGCCGGCAACCCTTAGAACGGCTGTCGGTACATTCGACTGCCTGGTGCTCGATCTGTCGGCGAACGGCGCAAAAATCCAGTTCACCGCCCCGCCGGTTACAAAGCCGAAAGAGGTGATTGAAGGGCTGGTAATGCTGGCCATTCCACGCCTTCCGGGGCTCAACGCGACGGTCGCCTGGTCACATCCGGAGCACGGCATGGAGATGGGGCTGACCTTCGACGATCCTCCAGGCGAAATCGCGACGCTGCTGGCATCGGCGCTGCCCAATTCAAATGCGGCAAGCTTTACCGGACCGGAAGGCGATGAAACCCTTCACGAACAGGAAACCGTCGAAAAAGAAATATCGACCGATGATTAGCGCCGGGGAAATGGCGCGCCCGGAGAGATTCGAACTCCCGACCCCCAGATTCGTAGTCTGGTGCTCTATCCAGCTGAGCTACGGGCGCCTGCCTTGTCTTCCACCGCCCAGCAGCCCCAGGCGAGGAGCGCGGACGTTACTGAAATCGGGTCTCTTTAGCAAGCGCGAACGCGGAACCTGTCAATTCGCCTTGTTAACCGTACGCGCTTTGAGTAACATTCGCCGGAATCAAGGGTTTGGCATCAATTTTCGGAATTTCTTACCCGTCGTCCCACCCGACGGCAGTCGCCGTCTTAACCACCACGAGAGGTAGGTCTTAATCGATGGCCTGGATCCCCCCTCATGCAGTCGTGATCTGCGTTGCCGCAGCGCTTTCGGCCTGTTCCTTTTCGGCCGATTCGCTTTGGCCGTCGCTGACCGGTGACGCCCCCGCCGCAAAAGCCCCCGCCAGCCAGCAGGTTGCTATCAAGCCGTCACCGGCTGAACGCACCAGTCAACCGCTGGTCAGCCCAGCCCCACCTCCAACGCTGGGAACCACGAATTTTGTACCCCCCAGCGTGACGCAGGGGCAGCCGACCGGCACCTTCGTCGGCCAGAAAGTTGTCATGCTGCGCACCGAGCTGCAGCGCATGCGCAACCAGGTCCGTGAACATAACAGCGGATTGCAGCAGATAAGGCGTGAAACAGCCGGCCATTCGCAGGCCTATCATTCAACAATCGCGGCGATCAATGCGCGGTTGCAGGTGGGCACAACGCCCGGTAACCCGTTCCTGGTCAACCAGTGGAATGTGGCGCAGAACGCGCTGTCGCAGATCGATGGCGATGTCGCGCGGATGAACGGGCTGGCCAACGGTGTCGCCGGCACCAGCACCATGTCGTCCTACCTGCTCGAAACCACGCGGGCGGCCTATGGCGTCAGCGGCGCCGTCGAGGAAGACCATCGCCAACTCGCCATCCTCGAGGACGAGGTCAACCGCACGGTGGTGCTGATCGACCGGCTGCTCAACGAACTCAGCGAGGACATCAACCGCCAGACCACCTATGTCTCTAATGAGCGCGGCAATCTCACCGCCATGGCGTTGGCCATCAAGAATGGTGAAATGCTGGGCCGCAGCCTGGGGAGCTATGGCGCCTCGGCGACGATCGCCTCGGCCGCGCCAATGGCAAACCGCATGCCGGCCACAGGCCCCACGGGGCGGCGGCCGCTGGTGGTGATTCGCTTCGACCGGCCCAACGTCGCCTACCAGCAGGCGCTCTATACCGCGGTCAACCGCGCCCTGCAGCGTCGCCCGCAGGCCGGCTTCGACCTGGTCGCGGTATCGCCGTTACAAGGCTCGCCGGCGGGCGCCACGGTCTCCGCCAACAAAGCCAAGCGCAGCGCCGAATCAGTCCTGCGCGCGCTGTCGGAAATGGGACTGCCGCTGGAACGGGTACGCCTGTCGGCAACCCAGAGCGCCGAGGCGCAATCCAACGAGGTCCATCTCTACGTTCGCTAAACGCGGGACAAATAGGACAGAAAAACCGGTGGCCTTGTGCCGTCGGTTTTTTTTCGCCTGCCTTCCGGAATATGGAATGATAGCGCGATGAAGGTTCCGAAATTCCTCCGCGCCGGACTTGCGGCGATGACCTTGCTGGCCGTCGGCGGGACCGGCTGCGACGTGACCCCGAAAGCATCCGACCTTGCCCGGCTGAACCTGCCGCCTGGCTTTTCAATCGCCATCTATGCCGAAGTCCCGGGTGCGCGTTCGCTCGCCTGGTCGCCGACGCTGGACGCCATGATCGTGGGCACCCGCGATAGCGACGTGTTCGCGGTATATGACCGCAACCACGACGGCAGGGCGGATGAGGTGCGCCGGATTGCAACCGGACTCAATGTGCCGAACGGCATCGCCATACATGACGGCTGGCTCTATATCGCCGAGCAGCACCGCGTGATCCGCTATCGCCCGACACGCACCCGGCCCAACCTGCGCGCACCGCAAATCCTGTTCGACCGGCTACCAAACCGGAGCCATCACGGCTGGCGCTATGCCGCCATGGGGCCGGACGGCAAGCTCTATGTCGCGGTCGGCGCGCCGTGCAATATCTGCGCCGTGTCGGGAATGGAAGGCACCATCATCCGCATGGGTGCGGACGGTGCAAAGCCGGAACTCTTCGCGCGCGGGGTGCGAAATTCGGTCGGGCTCGCCTTTCACCCGGCCAGCGGGGATCTGTTCTTCACCGATAATGGCGGTGACCGGATGGGCGATGACGTGCCGCCGGACGAGCTCAACCACGCGCCCGGCCCTGGCATGGATTTCGGCTATCCGCATTTTGCCGGCGGGCGCGCGGTGAGCCCGCGATGGCGCGGGCGCACGCCGCCGCCGGGCGTCACCTTTCCGGCGATCGCCTTCGGCGCCCACGTGGCGGCGCTGGGGATTCATTTCTACCGCGGCGCCATGCTGCCCGGGGACTATCTGGGCGACGCCCTGGTCGCCCAGCACGGCTCCTGGAATCGCTCGATCCCCGACGGCTACCGGGTGATGCGCATCCGCTTCGATGCCCAGGCCCGCGCGCGGCGCGCCGAGATATTCATCGATGGCTGGCTGGCGCCAAACGGCGGCGTGATGGGCCGCCCGGTCGATCTCGAGGAGCTGCCGGACGGCTCGCTGCTGCTGTCCGACGATTACGCGGGGGTGCTTTACCGCATCACTTATAAAGGTGGTTAGGGCGGCCCCGGCCCACTCCCCCACCCGGCCACCCATGCGAGTATCCTGGTGGGTGGCCGGGTGGGAGAGCGGGCCGGTGGCGGTTCCGCGTGAGCGGAACATGCTTTAAACAGACCCGCCGTTTCGATTTTATTAACCGTAAATCAAGACGTGGCAGGCAATATCGGGCTGATTCTGACTATACGGAAAGCCCATGATTGCCGTGCGTCACATCCTGATCGCCGTGGCCTATACGCTGATTGCCGCGGTGGTCGCGGTTGCCCTCCCCCGGGGGTTTCCGCAGATCGACCCCAATTTCGCCGCCATCATCGGCGGCATCGTGCTGCTGGCTTCGGCGTTGCTGCATGAAATTTTCGCACGCCAGGAGGGCGAGGCGCTGCTGGTCGATCACATCGACGAGTTGCATGCCCATAACGACCGCCTGCGCACGGCCCTTGAAGATTCGCGGACCGACCTGGCCACGCTCAAGGGCGACGTCGTCGCGATGAAGAAGGACTACCGAAGCGCCGGCGCCGATGCGCGCAAGGAAGTCGATTCGATGATTTCCGAGGTCAAGGTGCTGCAGGGGCTGATCGAACAGATGGCCACCACACGCGCAGCGCCACCGTCGCCCGGCGCCAAAACCGAACGCGCCGCGCAAAACCCGGTCGGGACTCTCTCGCTGGTCGCCCGCGAGGGACGCCCGGTCACCGGCGACGCCCCCACCCCGCCGATCGCCAGCGGGCTCGACGACGAAGCCATCCTCGCCATCGTGCGCGACGGTCTGGAGCGCAACCGGGTCGATCTGGCGCTGCAACCCGTCGTCCGTCTGCCGCAACGCCGCACGGTCTATTACGAGGCCTTCACCCGCATCCGTAACGCGGACGGCGCCATGCTGGTGCCCGAACAATATATCGCGGTCGCCGAGCGCGAGGGGCTGATCGCGGCCATCGACAACATGCTGCTGTTCCGCTGCGTGCAGCTTGTCCGCCGCACCCAGAGCCACGACCGCGATATCGGGTTCTTCTGCAACATCTCGGCGCACAGCCTGACCGATCGGCATTTCTTCAGCAATTTCATAGAATTCATGGCCGACAATTCCGGTCTCGCGCCGAATCTGATCTTCGAGTTCCCGTACGCGACCATCGCCAACCGCGACCAGGAGATCGAGGACCATTTGCGCCATCTCGCCTCGCTCGGCTTCCGCTTCTCGGTCGATCAGGTGAACAGCCTGAACCTGGATTACGACGATCTGCGCGAGCACGGCTTCCGCTTCATCAAGATGGACGCCGAAACCATCCTGGGCGAGATCAACGATCCGCAAGCCCATGTCTCGGTCATCGACATCAAGCGCGCGATCGATCGCCGCGGCATGGACCTGATTGTCGAAAAGATAGAGTCCGAGCCCAAGCTGCTCGAACTGCTCGATCTCAGGATCGATTACGGCCAGGGTTACCTGTTCGGCGAACCGCGCCTCGCCCGGGTCGAATAAACCCGTTACAGCGGAGCACTCGCGGCACCCTTCCCAAGCGCCGCCGGTCGTGGCACAAGAGCCGCGCTTCCAAGGCGCGCGGATTTCGAGTTTTCCATGACCAAGCCCATTCCCCTGATCGATGGCATCGGTGCGCTGGCGTCCTCCTATCAGGCGGTGATCATCGATCTGTGGGGTGTGATCCATGACGGGGTGAAGCTCTATCCCGGCGTCGCCGACACGCTGCGCGCGCTGAGCGATGCCGCCATACCCTACGCCATGCTGACCAACGCGCCGCGCCGTGCGGATGCGATCGGCGCGATGATGGACCGCATGGGGCTCGCGCCCGACCTCAGGCCGCATGTCATGTCGTCGGGCGAAGCCACATTCCTGGGTCTTAAGGATCGGCGCGACGACTGGTACGACGGCACCGGGCGGCGCTACCTGCATATCGGGCCGGGGCGCGACAGGGGGCTGTTCGAGGGGCTTGAGGTCGAACAGGCGGCCGATGTCGCCGATGCCGGGCTGATCGTCAATACCGGGCCGTGGGAAGACAATGAAACGGTGGCGGATTACGAGGAGCAATTGGCCGAGGGCGCCCGGCGCGGGCTCAAGATGGTCTGCGCCAATCCCGATCTTGAGGTCATCCGCGGCGGAACCCGAATCATTTGCGCCGGCGCGCTGGCCAAACGCTACGAGGAACTGGGTGGCGACGTGCTCTACTATGGCAAGCCGTACCCGCCGATCTATCGCATGTGTCTTGCCCAGCTTGGCGGCCCGCCGCCCGACCGGGTACTGGCAATCGGCGATTCGCTGCTGACCGACATCGCCGGCGCCACCGCCATGGGCATGGATTCCCTCCTGGTGATCGGCGGCATCCATGGCGAGGAAATGACCAGCGGCACCGCCGATCGCGCCATCATCGAGCGCCGCGTATCGGCGGCTTGCGCCGAAGCGGGTCAGGCACCCGTCGCCGCGATTTCAAGCTTCGTCTGGCAATGACACCCCCCGTTACGCCCTCGGATTTGGACGCCGCGCTGCGGTCGGGGATGCGCGCGCACGAAACGGGCGATCTGCGCTCCGCGGAGACCTACTACAGACAGATACTGGCAGCAGATGGGAACAACGCGGATGCGCTAAATTTATTGGGTGTGATCGCGCTGCAGAACAGCCACCCCGAGGCCGCCATCGAGCTGATCCAAAAATCACTGGCCATAAACCATCAAAATCCCGACGGGCACGTGAATCTTGGGGCAGCGCTGCTAAGCCTCGGGCAATTACCGGCGGCGCTGGCCTCCTTCAATCGGGCCCTGGCAATCGATCCCCGGCACATGAACGCTCATTACAATTCCGGTCTGTTGTTCCTGGACTCTGGAGACTTCGAACAAGCGAGAAAGGCTTTTTCCGTCGTGATCCAGATCGAGCCGGACAAGACGGAAGCCGTATTGAAGCTGGGCATCGCCCTGATGAAACTGGGTCGTGGCGATGAGGGGTTGCCAATGCTTCGCCGCGCCGCCGCCATGGCGCCCGGCGAAGAATCGGTACATTTCAATCTCGCCATAGCGCTGATCCGGTCACGCCAACTGGATGAGGCCGAAGCAGAACTGACCAAAATTACCGGTGACTCCGCGCCCTCGCCGGACGTCGCCTTCGCCTTCGGTCAGCTATTTGAGGCGCGCGGCCATCCTGCACGGGCCGTCGATTATTTTCGCGCCGTCCTGAACGCGGAACCCGATAACGCCCCGGCGCATTTTGCGCTGGGAAAACAGTTGATGGACCTCGGCCATATGCGCGAAGCGGAAATCCACACTCGGCGTTCGCTGGAGTTGCAGCCCGAATCACCGGAAGTCCACTGCAATCTGGGGCTGATCCTGGATGCCCTTGGCGACCATGACGAGGCCGTCAACTGCTTCCGCGACGCCGCTGAAATGGGATTGGTGTATCTGGCGGAATCTCACATAGGGCGCGGCAAATTTGACCAGGCTGGCAACGTTATCGATGAACTTCAGGCCCTGAAACCGGACCATCCATGCATTTATTCTCTCCGATCCCAGATCGGTTCAAATCGAAACAGCGAGGATGACCGGCGGCGCGCAGAAATTATCGCTGAAAAAGGAGATGGTGATCCATCCGACATCGCCGACCTTTATCTCGCACTCGGCCGGTCCTACGAAGCCGACGGCGCATTCGACCGGGCCTTCGGCTTTTTCCGCCACGCTAACGATTTGCTGAATTCCAACATGAAATATGAAAAAACCGAGGAACTAAGACGGGCAGAAGATTTAATAGCGACCTTCACGCCCACTTTTTTCGAACGCCAGACCGGGGTTGGCAGCGACAGCGACGTTCCGGTCTTTGTCCTCGGCATGCCGCGCTCGGGGACCACGCTGGTCGAACAAATCATCGCCAGCCATCCGCTTGCCGCTGGTGCTGGCGAGTTACGGGATATGATACGTATCCAAAACGGGCTACCCGCCGCAATCGGCAGCGACCGCCCCTTCCCCGAATGCGCCGCGAATATCGACAGAGATTCCGGCCGCCGACTCGCGGACGAATATCTCGAACGGCTTGTCTCCGTGGCGCCGGATGCGGCGCGCATTGTCGACAAGATGCCATACAATTTTCGTTGTCTTGGGCTGATCGCGCTGTTGTTTCCAAAGGCGCGGATCATACATTGCACGCGTGATCCGCGGGATATCTGTTTTTCCATCTACCAGCACCGGTTCGCCGGTTTCCATACCTATGCCTATTCACTGGATCGGCTGGGCCATTACTACCGCCTGTATGAACGGTTGATGGCCCACTGGACGGCGGTCTTGCCACTGCCCATCCGAGAAGTCCGGTACGAGAGTCTGATCGCCAATCCGGAAGAACACATCAAATCATTGATCGATTTTCTTGGACTGGAATGGGACAACCATTGCCTCGAATTTCACAATACCGACCGCTCGATCCGCACCGCGAGCGCGTGGCAAGTTCGCCAGCCGCTCTACAATACCGCGGTGGGGCGGTGGCGAAATTACGAGGCGCATCTGGGTGAACTCATCGACTCCTTGTCAGACAGTTAGGGCCTTGCCGGTCTCAACGTCCGCATGCGCTCTGGAATGGCCAATCGTTAAATCGACGGCCCGCGCTTTCAGTGGTCCGAATCGCCGACGCTCGCTATACTTCGCTCGGGGTCGTTCGGTCATACACCGGTCTTTGACGGGCCGGGCCGACACGCCAGGCGACGGGGTACCGGGCCCGTGCCTGCAGGACTAGCGGGACGGCGGGGATGGCAAACGAAAATACCAGACTAACCAGGCCGATTATCATTGCCGGGGCGGGGTCATTTATCTGGCTCGTGCTCTGCATTTGGTACATCCAGGTCAATATCGGCTGGTCCAACATATTCACCCTGCTGCCGCACGAACTTGGCGCGGTGGTGACCGGCGTCTTCACCCCGCTCGCCTTCCTGTGGCTCGCCATGGCCTATTTCAGCCGCGGCGCGGTGCTGCGTGAAACCTCAAGCGCGCTCGGCGATGAACTCAAACGACTGACCTACCCGGCCGAGGACGCCGAAGAGCGGGTCCAGGAAATCGCCGATGCGCTGCGCCGCCAGGCACGTGAACTTGGCACCGTCTCGGAGGAAGCGATCAGCCGCGCCCAGACGCTTTATGACGGGTTGCAGCGCCAGACCGAGCAGCTTGATTCGGTATCGGCGCGCTTGTCCGACCGCGCCGGATCGGTGCACAGCGCCGTCGAAACCCAGATCAAGGAACTCGACGAGGTTTCCCGCGCCGTGTTCGAGGGGCTGACCGCGACCAGTGAGAGCTTCGAGAAGCACCTCAACAATTTCGGGCCGGCGTCGGAAGCCGGCGCCGAGCGGGTCCGCGCGGCCAGCGCCGCGGTGCAGAACCAGACCGACGCCGTGCTGTCGAACTTCGGCCAGATCGGCGTCGGCATCGATGATTCCGCCAAACGGCTGCACGCCTTGACCGAGGCAGTGGTACAGCGGTCCGACGAGGCTGTGGTGCGGGTGCATGATGTCGGCGAGGCGTTGCAGGATCACGCCGCCGGGCTGAACCAGGCCGCCGAGGGCGCGCTGGAACGCGCGCGGCTGCTGGGCGAAACCTTCCGCCAGCAATCGGTGACGCTGATCTCGGGCCTGCAACAAGCGGTCGGCAGCGTCGATGACGTGGCCGACAATTTCCGCCAGCGCACCGAGGCGCTGATGGCCGGCGCGCGCTCCACGGCGACCCAGGTGCACGAAACGGTCGATGCCTTCAAGAACGAAACAGGACGGCTGACCGATGCCGCGAACGAGGCGGTAAGCCAGGTCCAGGCAGCAGGCACCGAAATCGGCGCGCGCACCGGCGACATCGTGGCTGCGGGCGAACAGGCGACCCGCGCCGCGACCAGCCGGGTGGACGAGCTGGGCCAGGCGCTGTCCCGTCAGGCGGACGCGCTGAGCGAGGCGTCGGGGCGCGCCGTCGCCGAGGCCAACGAGCAAATGGCCCGGATTAGCCAGGGCCTGTCCGCGCACAGCGAGGCGATGTCGGAGGAGCAGGCGCGCGCCACCGACCACGCCAAGTCAACCATCGATGCGCTGACCGTCGCGCTCCGCCAGCAGGCCCAGCAGATGCACGCGATCGCCGGCGACGCCGGGCGCGACGCGGCCGCCAAGGTCGAGGAAATCGGCGCCGTGTTCCGCAACCAGTCGGACCGCATGGGCGAGGACGCCGATCGCAACGCCGAGCTGATCGAGGCCCGCGTCGAGGAGCTGGGCGCCGTGCTGCGTCAGCATGGCGAAGCGCTGAACGGGACGTCCACGGCCGCCGTCGAACTGGTTCAGGCCAAGGCGGATGAGGTCTCCGTGACGCTGAAAGCCGAGCTCAGGGAATTCACGCGGGTCGCCGAGCGCGCCGCCGAGGAAGCCGAAGGCAAGGCGCGGCAGATAGAGGAAACGCTGCGCGAACACCTGCAAAAAAGCGCCCAGGCTTCCGATGAGACAGCCGATCAGATCATGGCGCGGCTGCGCCAGGTCGGTGAGGAACTCGCGGTCCGCACAACATCGCTCACCAACCTGTCACAGAACGTATCGGACTCGGTCAACGCCAAGATCGCCGAGATGGACGCGGTGCTGCGCGCCGAAGCCGAGAAAATGGTCGACGCATCGGATGTCGCGACCAGCCAGGTCGTCGCCAAGGCAGAGGAGGTCACGACCGCGCTACGCCGCCAGACCGACGAATTCGCCGCCGCCTCGGAACGGGTCGCGGCGCAAGCCGCGGCCCGGGTCAAGGTGGTCGGCGCCGCCCTGGTCAAGCAGTCGGGCGATCTGGAGGACGTCTCCAGCCGGGCCGCCGAACGCGGCGCGGAGATCAGCGAGATGATGGCGCAACGCACCAGCGACATGTCGAGCGCGGTGGACCGGGCCACGGAGCGCGCTGGCACCGTCGGGCGCGCCTTCGACGACCAGTCGGAAAAGCTGGTCATTGCCTCCGAGCGCGCCGCCAGCCGGTCCGAAGAGGTGCGCGAGCTGATGGCCGGCCAGGCCGAAAGCGTCGACCGGATGGCGGCCCAGATCAGCCGCCGCGTCGATGAGGTTGAAAGCGCCACGGAAATACAGTTGCAGCGCCTATCCGCCGCCGCGGACAAGGCGGTCGAGCGCGCCACCGCGATGGGCGAGACCATCAGCGCGCAGACTGGCGGGCTCGATCAGTATTCCAAGGAAACCGTCGAAAGCCTGACCGTCGTCGGCAACGCCCTGCAATCGCAGGCGCGGTCCATGATCGAGGCCAGCACCCGCGCCGCGCGCGAGGTCGCCGAGGTGATCACCGCGCTGAAGGATGAATCGGGCGCCATGAGCACGTCGGCCAGCGTCGCCGAAGAACGCATGCAGGGCGTCGCCCGCGTGTTCCGTCACCAGGCGCAGGAACTCGCCTCCGCCACTGAACATGCCGCCCGCCAGGTCGAAACCGTGCGCCAGACCCTGCAGCGCCATACCGGCGAGATGAGCAACGCGCTCGACCGCGCCGCCGGACAGGCAACCCAGATCGGCGCCATCTTCGAAGAACAGGCGACAACCTTGTCGGAAGCCGCCGACAACGCCGAATCGCAGGCCAAGATCATCCGCCAGAACACCTTCGATGCTCGGCGCGACTTGTTCCTGCGCGCGTCGCGCTTCATCATCGAGGATCTCAACTCGACCGCCATCGACCTCAACCGGCTGCTCGATACCACCGGCTCGCAGAAGCTGTGGTCGCGGCTGTCGCGCGGCGACAAGGGTATCTTCGTGCGCTCCATGCTGCAGGACGATGCGCGCCACGCGCGCGACGTGATCAAGTCCAAGTTCGAACAGGACGACACGTTCCGCAAATACGCCCAGCGCTATCTCGACCATTTCGAGCGCCTGCTCAACGAGGCCAGCGAAAGCGACCCCGAGAACCTGTTGAGCTCGACCTTCCTGTCGGCCGATATCGGCAAGCTCTACCTGCTGCTGGCCCGCTCGGTCGGAAGATTGAATTGATTGTTTATATGTTCCGTTTGCGCGGAACCGGCACCGGCCCGCTCCCCCACCCGGCCACCCACTAGGATACTCGCGTTGGGTGGCCGGGTGGGGGAGCGGGCGGGCGCCGCCTTAACCGAAGACGGAATACACCCTTGCCCGCGCTGCTGCTGAGCGTCTTCATCGACACGGTCGGGTTCGGCATCGTGCTGCCGCTGCTGCCGTTCTTCGCCGAACGGTTCGGCGCCACGCCGCTGACCGTCACCCTTCTGGCATCCATCTATTCGCTGGCCCAGTTCATCTTTGCACCCGTCTGGGGACGGCTGAGCGACCGCTGGGGTCGCCGGCCGGTTCTGTTGCTCACCATCGGCGGGACGGCGGCCGGCTATCTGTGGCTTGCCTTCGGCGATTCGCTGCTGGTGCTGTTTCTGGCGCGCGCCGCGACCGGGGCGATGGCGGCCAACACTGCCGTGGTCCAGGCCTATGTGTCCGACGTGACCAGCACCGCCGACCGGGCGCGGGGCATGGGGCGGATCGGCGCCGCGCACGGGTTGGGTTTCGTACTGGGCCCGGCGATCGGCGGACTATTCGCCGGCGCCGATCCGGCCGCACCCAACCTGGCGCTGCCGTTCCTGTTCGCCGCCGGGCTTTCCGCGCTCGCGCTGGGGATTGCCGTTTTCGGCGTTTCCGAAACGGTAAGCGCCGAGCAGAGGCGCGCGGCCACGGTGGGCGGGCTCGGCCGCATCGCGATGTTCGCCGACGCGGTGCGGCGCCCCGGGCTCGCAGCCCTGCTGATCCTGCTGACCATGACGCCGTTCGTCTTTTCCGGCGTCGAGTCGATCTTCGTACTGTGGTCGGAGCACCAGCTCGGCTGGGGGCCGCGTCAGAACGGCTGGATCTACACCTTCATGGGCGCAGTCGCGGTGTCGGTGCAGTGGCTACTGGTCGGCCGGATGGCGAAACGCTTCGGCGAAGTGCGCATGATTCGCCTCGGCGCGGTGCTGATCGGCGCCGGTGTGATGGTGCTGCCCTTCATGAGCGGTCCTGCCGGGCTGTGCGCGGCCTTCGGGCTGATCGTGTCGGGGGTCTGCATCAACAACCCCTGCCTCAGCAGCCTGATCTCCCAGCACGCCGCCGCCGAGGAACGCGGCGCCCTGCTTGGCGTCTCGCAGACCTGCTCGACGCTGGCGCGAATCGTCGGCCCGGCCTGGAGCGGCTTTGCTTTCGGCGCCCTCGGGCCAAGCTGGCCGTTCTTTTCGGGCGCGCTGGTGATGGCGGTAATGCTGGCTTTGGCGCTCCGCCTGGCCGCATCGCGCCCGGCCAGCGGTCAATCCTGACGAAAGCCCCTATTATCCTTGACGTTTGCCCCCCAGGACTTTAAAAAGCCGCGTTCCCGGGGCTTTGCGGCCCCGAGGGTATTTGTCGATACAGTTTTATGAGTAGATGGCACGATGGCGAGACGGTGCAGCGTGACAGGCAAGGGCGTAATGGCCGGCAACAATGTCAGCCACGCCAATAACAGGAACCGCCGGCGGTTTCTGCCCAATGTGCAGCAGACCTCGATGCTGTCGGATGTGCTCGGCCGCGCGATAACGCTCAAGGTGGCCACCAGCACCATCCGCACCATCGAGAAAAATGGCGGGATCGACGCCTATCTGCTGGGCACCTCCAATTCCAAGCTGACTGACGAGGCGCGCCGTCTCAAGCGCAAGATCCGCAAGGCAAGCGCGGCCGCCGCCGAGTAGCCGATTGCCAGCCCGCGCGCTGGCATCACACTCTAAAGATCCGGGACAGCGATCAGCGCCGAATAGGCGCGGTTGATGATTTTAAGCCGTTCCTCGGCATCCTTGTCGCCGCCATTGGCGTCGGGATGGTGGCGCTTGACCAGCACCTTGTAGCGCGCCTTGATGTCATCGCGGGTCACCGGCGGGTTCATGTCGAACACGCCAAGTGCGTGCTCTTCTTCAGACCCGCGCCGGGGCCGCCAGCCGATGGCATCGGCGCCCCTGGGCGCGAATTGCTCGTGTTCCCAATGCTCCATGCCGAAGGCGCTGTAATAGACATGCGGGTGGCCCTGCTTGTTGCGCGAGCCCTGCACGCCCAGCGGCCAGGTCGGCCGCCACCAAGTCGTCGCCGCCCGGATTTCCTTTTCGATTTCCTCGGGTGACAGACCGGCATAATAGTTCCACTGCCGGTTATAATCGCGCACATGCGCGAGGCAGAACCAGTAGAAATTGTTCAGATCGCCGCGCGAGCGTGGCGCGCGGTGCTCGCTGGGAAGCATGCAGCCAGGCGCATCGCACAGGCGGACGCCTGTCTCGTCCGCATGCGGCTGGGGTATCCGAATATCGCGCTGCTTTCTGGCCATTGAACCAGTATGAGGATCGGACCGGCCGCTTTCAAGCGATCTGGACGGTGACGGCAGCTAATTTACTTACCCGTAAAATGACTGGGCCAGCGGTCGCGGACGATTTCGCCGTCGCTGGCGAGCGCGTGGCAGGTATTGATCTGGTAGGGCCGGTCGTCGGTCTTGCGCGCCGGGGCAACGCCGCGCTGGCCGGCCTCCCTTGCCACCGTCTTAAAGCCCACGGTGCCGACCGGACGCAGCAGGTCGACGACATGCACACAACCCCGGACCCCGCCCAGCAGGTCGCGCAGCCGAAGGTTCCAGCCCGGCCCGATGCGCTCGCCCTTGAGCTTCTGGAAGGCCGGCTCGGCGCCGGGACAGGCAGCGTAGGGGGTGGAATCCATCGCCGCCGCGACATCGGTGATCTCGAAGCGGTCGTTCACGGTGAGCCGGATATTCATATCGTGGATCGGCTCTCCGGCCGCGATCTCACCACGATACTGGTTGGGAAAGGCGTACGCCGCGGTATCGACCAGCCGGCCCTCGACGTCCCACTGGCCGTCCGTCCGGCGATAGCTCGACACATCTATCGTGCGGGTCTGAATCAATTCACGGTCGGCGGCTTGGGGTAGAGGCATTATCGGTCTCGCTCTTTGGGAAATTGGGTGGATTACGCTTTAGTTTTCGACATGCCGCGTCGGCGCCGGCGGGCTGATGCGGATCAGCGCGATCCGGTTGCGGTGGCGGTCCACGATCTCGAAGCGGAAACCCTTATGGCTGAAAATTTGCCCCTGATCCGGAATGATGCGGGCAATTTCGATAACGAACCCGGCGATGGTCGCGGCGTCGTCTTCCGCCAGACGCCAATCGAAACGCCGGTTGAGATCGCGGATCGTCACCCGGCCATCGACCAAATACGAACCATCGCTCTGCGGCCGCACCCCGACCGGCGCCACGTCGTGCTCATCGACGATGTCGCCGACGATTTCCTCGATGATGTCTTCCAGCGTGACCAGCCCCATCAGCGATCCGTACTCATCGACCACGAGCGCGAAATGCTCACGCCGGCGCCGAAACGCCTGAAGCTGATCGATCAGCGAGGTCGATTCGGGAACGAACCAGGGCGGCGAGGCATATTGGTCGATATCGATGCTGTCGAGATCGCCACGATGCTGGTTGACGATGCGCAGCAATTCTTTGACATGCAGCATGCCAATGATGTTGTCCTGCTCACCACGCCACAGCGGGATGCGGGTGTAGGGCGACGCGACAATTTGCTCGATGATCTGGCTGGTCGGTAAATCGGAGTCGATCGCGACCAAATCCTGACGGTGTTGCATGACATCGAAAACATCGACCTCGGCCAGTTCGAGGATGGAGCGCAGCATGTTGCGCTCCTGACGCACGGTCGGCGCTTCACCCCGGTGCATATCGATGGCGCCGCGCAGCGCTTCGTGGGCGGCGGCGTATTCGTGCCCGGCTTCGAAATCGATGCGGAACAGGCGCAGCGTCAAACGGATAAAGGCGTTGATTGTCATGGTGACCGGCGTCAGCACGGTGACCACGTGGCGGAAGGTCGGCGCCACGGCCAGCGCCACCCGGTCGGCGTTGTGGAAGGCGTAAGTCTTGGGCAGGACCTCGCCGAATACCAGCACCAGCATTGTCATGGCGCCAGTCGCATAGACCACGCCGGCATCGCCGAAGATCGCGATCAGCACGCTGGTGGCCAGCGCCGAAGCCAGGATATTGGTCAGATTGTTGCCAAGCAGGATGGTGCCGATCATCTTTTCCTTGTCGGCGAATAACTGGGTGACCATGAGCGCGCGCTGGTCACCCTCCTTCCTGAGCAGATGCATGCGCGGCTGCGAAGCGGCGGTAAGCGCCGTCTCGGAGCCCGAGAACAGGCCCGACAGAATTAGCAGCAGAAAGATGCTGCCCACCGCAACGAGTGTATCGCTATCCATTTTTCAAGATCCGTGATCGAAGGTTCCGTGGGGTCGGGGAAGCGTCACGCCGGAACAGCGTCCGTCAGCAGGGCCTCCACCTCGGCTACGTCCACGTCGTCGGTGATGAAAGCCTCGCCGATGCCGCGTGTCAGAATAAATGTGATGCGCCCATCGCGCACCTTCTTGTCCTGGCGCATATGGGCGATCAATGCTGCCGGGTTGAGCCGCGTCCCATCCAGCGCGTCGAGTCCGCAAGGCAGTCCGACGGCGGCGAGATGGCGGCGCACGCGCCGAACATCGTCTTGGGCGCACAGCCCCAGCCGAGCCGACAGGTCGAACGCCATCGCCATGCCGATGGCAACGGCCTCGCCATGCAGCAGAACCTTGCCGAAGCCGGTTTCAGTCTCCAACGCGTGGCCGAAGGTATGTCCTAAATTGAGCAGCGCGCGCGCGCCGCCCTCGCGCTCATCTTCCGCGACGATCCGTGCCTTGGCGCGGCAACTCTCGACGATGGCATAGCGGCGCGCATCAGAATCGCCGGCCAGCAACCCATCCGCGTTGGCGTCCAGCCAGTCAAAGAACCCGGCATCGCCCAGAAGCCCGTACTTGACCGTCTCGGCATAGCCGGCCAACAGCTCGCGCCTGGGCAGGGTATCGAGCACCTTCGTGTCGGCCAGCACCAAACGCGGCTGATAGAACGCACCGACCAGGTTTTTGCCGTGCCGCGTATTGATTCCGGTCTTGCCGCCGACCGAGCTGTCGACCTGGGCCAGCAGCGTGGTCGGAATCTGGGTGAATTCAATGCCGCGTAACACCACCGAGGCGGCGAAACCGGTCAGGTCGCCGATCACCCCGCCGCCGAGCGCCACCAGCATCGAAGCACGTTCGGGCCTGGTGTCGAGAATTTGATCGACGAGCTGGGCGAAGCGGGGAAATTCCTTGGCCTGCTCACCGGGCTCCAGCACGATCGCCTGGCTGTCGATCCCAACTTCCGCCAGCGCATGCTCCAGGGTCGCCAGATGGTACTTGGCCACGTTGGCGTCGGTGACGATGACGACCGACTTTTGCCGCAGCACCGGCTTGATGTGCGCGCCGGCCGATGCCAGCAGGCCGGGGCCGACCAGAATGTCATAGCTGCGCGCCCCCAGATCGAGGCCGATGGTTTCAACCGATGCCGTCACGCGTCTTCCGCCGCTGTCTCGATCTCGACCAGCGCGGCCATCACGCGCTCGACCGTCACATCGGGCGATTCGTTCGCGCTATCGACGATGACATCGGCCTTGGCATAGACGGGGTAGCGCTCTTCCATCAGCCGTTCCATCGTCGCGCGACGGTCGTTCCGGGCAAGCAAGGGCCGGTCACCGCGCCGCGCGGTACGGCTCAGCAGCAGATCCAGATCGGCGCGCAGCCATACGGAAGCCGCCCGCTCGGCGATGAGCGCGCGGGTCTCGGCATTCATGAAGGCGCCGCCACCGGTCGCCAGCACCTGGACCGGCCCGTCGAGCAGCCGGGCAATAACGCGCTTTTCGCCATCGCGGAAGGCCGTTTCCCCGTATAGTTCGAAGATGTCCGGGATTGAACAGCCCGCGGCCTGTTCGATCTCATCATCGGCGTCGGTGAAAGGCAGGCCAAGATGCACCGCCAGTCGCTGGCCGATGCAGCTTTTGCCGGCACCCATCAGCCCGACCAGCACGATGGTTCTGGGCACGGGATGCGGCGCAGAGGTGTCCATGTCAGGCCTCGCGACGGCGTCCAGCAACGTTGAAAGGACTCATGCCAGAAGTTAAACTGCCCCAATGTCGCCAAGATCGACCGTTATCATCCATAACGTCTCTGAATATAAGATCAATTCTGTTCCTTGTCGCGTGTAATCGGGGATCGGCTATGGTTCCATCGCAGGTGAGCCACCGCCGGTACGGCACAATAATGAGGCGAAATTCGTGACGCGATTATCTTTGGGGCTTATCATTCTGGTTCTGGTGATCCTGCTCGGCGGCGGTGTATACCTCGCCTTCTGGGATATACCCGCCCCGTCCGCCATTGTCGAAAAGACCATCTCCGATGACCGCTTTCCGAAATAGCGCGCTGGCGCTGATTATCCTGGTGGCGGGCGTCGGAGGGTCGCAGGCGCAGGTCCCCGTTCGGCCGACGCCCGCCCAACCCACCGATATGGCCATCCCCACATCCGATCCGTCCGCGCCGGTCCGGCTGGGTCCCCGGCGCACCATCGGCCCCGATGTTCGCTCCGCCCCAGTACCGGCCGTTCAGCCCGGCCCCAGCGCCGGGCCCACCACCGGACCGGTGGTCAGCGTGCAAACGCTAGAGTCGGTGGATGCCGATTCGGTGGGGACGCTGGATGACGCCGAAGGTGGTCTTGGCATCGATATGTGGAATGGCACGGGACGCGCCCTGGTCGGACGCCTGATCGCCCTGCTGCCGCGCCGCATGAGCTCACCCGCGATGCGCGACCTGATGCGCCGCCTGTTGCTGACCCGCGCCGAGGCCCCGGTGTCGGAAAACCGCGAACCGGGCCTGTTCACACGTCGAGTGTCGGCCCTGGTCGCGGTCGGCGACCGGGCATCCACCCGGGCCCTGATTGAGTTGGCGCCATCCGGCAAGGTCGATGAACAGTTGCTGTGGACGAGGGTGGAAAGCTGGTTCTACGGCTATGACACCGGCAATGCCTGCCGCATTGTCCAAGGCGAAGCGCAGGAACAGAAATCGACCTATTGGTTGCAGGCCACGGCGTTTTGTCTGGCGCTCGGCGGCAAGACAGCCGAGGCCTCTCTGGTTTCCGATATCCTTGATGAGCGCGGCGAAAAGGTGCCGCCGGTTTTTTTCACCGCCATGGAAGCGATTGCCGGCGCGACCCCGCCACCGCTGGAAAACATGGAGACGCTGACCGGACTGCATCTCGCCATGCTGCGCGCGGCCCGGCTGCCGGTTCCTAACGACGCGCTGGAAAACGCCTCTCCGGCGGCGCTGGCGGCAGTCGCCGCCCACCCCCAGACACCAGCCGACCAGCGCCTCGCCACGGCGGAGGAAGCAGCCCTTCTTGGGCCGCTGAAAGGGCGCGCCTTGTTTGAGATTTATGGTGACACGGGTATTGCCGTCGACGATCTCGAAACCGCGCTGACACGCGCCGCCGCCGAATGGGGCCCCCGCAGCCGGGCCTTGCTGGTCCGCGCCGCCGCCCGCTACGACGTTCCCGCCGCGCGCGCCGAAGTGTTGCAACAGGCCTTTAAGCTGGCCCGCCAGAAAGGCGGCTTCCGGGTCGTCGCGCTGGCCGCCCGACCGCTGCTGCAGGGCATGGAGCCGGCGGATGAGCTGCGCTGGTTCGCCCCCCATGCCGCCCGGGCGTTGCTCGCGACCAACCAGCGCACGGCGGCGGCGGGCTGGATCGCGCTCGCCATGGATGAAAACCGCGCCAGCGCGGAAAGCACCGATCTGTGGCCGCTTGCGGCACTGACACGCGGCGCCGGAGACGAAGCGGTAACGCCCGAGGCTGTGACCGAATGGTGGAGCAAACAGGATCATGCGGCAGACGGCGCAAGGGCGCGCGCGCGGGTTCTGTTCACACTGCTGGAAGCCGAGGCGGTAGCGCTGTCCGGGGCGCTTTGGGCCGATATTCTTGACCAGACGCGGCGCGACGACATGGCCGGACCTTCCGTCGCGCTGCGCCATGCGCTGGCGCGCGCCGCCACGGAGAAGCGGCGCGGTGAGACCGTGGCGCTGGTGCTGCTGACGCTGGGCGATACCGGCCCCGTACCGGGCAATTTGCTTGCCGTCGAGCTGGCGGTACGCGCGCTGCGTCAGGTCGGACTCGGGGACGATGCGCGGCGCATGGTGCTTGAGACGGCGATCGCGGCCGGCCTATAGCGCGCGGATATGCAAGCCGCCTCGCCGCATATCGACGCTTTTCTTGAGATGATGCTGGCCGAACGCGGCGCAACCAATGCCACCTGCGATTCCTATGCGCGCGACCTGAAAAAATTCGCCGCCTTTGCCGCTGCTTGCAGCAACGCCCCGCACCAGGCGACGACCGAGACCGTGCGCGGCTTCATGGCGGCCCAGGGCAAATCCGGCATGGCGCCCGCCACCATGGCGCGCCGCCTGTCGACGCTGCGCCAGTTTCACCGCTTCCTGGTCGCCGAGGGGGTGCGGGACGACAACCCGTGCCGCGCGGTGGACAGCCCGCGGCAGGGCCGGCCGCTGCCCAAGATACTGAGCGAGGGCGAGGTTGAACGGCTGATCAAGACGGCCCGCTTGGAGCCGGGGCCGCGTGGCGCGCGGCTGCTGGCGCTGGTCGAGATCCTGTACGCGACCGGGCTTCGGGTATCGGAACTGGTCGGGTTGCCGCTGGGCGCGCTGTCGCGTGATCGTACGTTGCTGATGGTGCGCGGCAAGGGCGGGCGCGAACGCCTGGTGCCATTGAGCGTGCCGGCACGCGCGGCGGTGACGAGCTGGCTGCCGCACCGCGCCGGCTTTATCGCCAAGGGCGGGACGTCGCCCTGGATGTTCCCGTCGCGCCGCGCCCGGGCTGGGCATCTATCGCGCGAGCGGTTCGCGATCCGGCTGAAGGCGCTGGCGGCGGCGGCGGCGCTAGACCCCGCCCGCGTGTCGCCGCATGTGCTGCGTCATGCCTTCGCCAGTCACCTGCTGGCGCATGACGCCGACCTGCGCGCGGTGCAACAAATGCTGGGCCATGCCGATATTTCCACCACCCAGATTTACACACATGTTCTTGACGCACGGCTCAAAACGCTGGTAGGGAACTTCCACCCGCTGGCGCGGGTGGGGACTGTTTAAGTCGTGTTCCGCTGGCGCGGAACCGGCTCCAGCCCGCTCCCCCTCCCGGCCACCCATAGGATAATCCCGTGGGGTGGC
>JAZFSB010000147.1:0-2858 GCA_036445935.1 Alphaproteobacteria bacterium
CGAGGAAGAAATCGACCCCGCATTTGAGCCCCGACGCGGCTTCCAGTTCCGGGCCCGCGACATCCTCGGTGACGCCGGGATAGACGGTCGATTCGTAGACCACGATGGCGCCGGGCTCGATCACCCCGCCGACCATTCGGCTGGCGCTCCGCACCGCGCCGAGATCGGGCTGATTGCTGGCATCGACCGGGGTCGGTACGGTAACGATATAAATGTCGAACCCGCGCACGTCCTCGGGCTCGCTGGTGAAGCCCATGCTGGTCGCCGCAAGCCGCTCGCGCTCGATCTCGCGTGTGGTGTCGAGGCCGGATTCAAGCTCGGCGATTCGGGCCACGTTGATATCGAGCCCGGTCACGGGAAAGTGCCGCGCCAGGTTGATGGCCAGCGGCAGCCCGACATAGCCGAGCCCGATGACGGCGATTTTTTCAGCTACCGGCATGGAACACCCTTGGTATGTGATAGCCCCGTTTACTCTTGGGCCGCAAATCGTGTCAATCAGGGACGACAGGGCTGCTGTCATATTGCAATGGCGCGGGTCCACTCTTAGGTTACAGCCGTGATGAAACGGTTAACCGCGCAATCTGCGCTGGGAAGGTGACGTGGCTACGAAATCCCCGATGAAACAAGGCGCGGCGCGGGTGCAGGCGTCCAAATTTTCGGCGCTGCGCGCGCTGTTGAGTTCGTCCGAGACCGAATTTCTTATGGAAGCCCATGACGGGCTGTCCGCTAAAATTGTCGAGGAAACCGGCTTCAAGGCAATTTGGGCCTCGGGTCTGACCATGTCGGCGGCGCTTGGCGTGCGTGACAGCAATGAGGCTTCCTGGACCCAGGTGCTGGAAGTGCTGGAATTCATGTCGGACGCGACCAGGATCCCTATCCTGGTTGATGGCGATACCGGCTACGGCAATTTCAATAATGTGCGTCGCGTGGTGCGCAAACTTTGCCAGCGCGGCATCGCTGGCATCTGTATCGAGGACAAGTTGTTTCCAAAGACCAACTCGTTCATCGGCGATGGCCAGCCGCTGGCCGATATCGATGAGTTCAGCGGCAAGATCAAGGCCGGCAAGGACAGCCAGCAGGACGATGATTTCTGCCTGGTCGCCCGCATCGAGGCGCTGATTTCGGGGCGCGGCATGAAAGAGGCGCTGCTGCGCGCCAGCGCCTATCACGAAGCGGGCGCGGATGCGCTGCTGATCCATTCGAAGCAGCGCGACCCGGACGAGATTCTCACCTTCCTCAGGGAATGGGGCCAGCGCTGCCCGGTGGTGATCGTACCCACAACCTATTACGACACCCCGACGCGGGCCTGGCGCGAGGCCGGGGTGTCGGCGGTGATCTGGGCCAACCACAATTTGCGGGCATCGATCTCGGCGATGCGCGAGGTGTCGAGCCGCATCCTGCGAGACGAAAGCCTGATTGGCGTCGAGCCCGAGGTCGCGAGCGTCCAGGACGTGTTCCAGATCGCCGGAAATGACGAGCTGGCAAGCGCCGAGAAGCGCTATTTGCCGACCATGCCGGATGCTCCGCACGCGGTCGTGCTGGCGGCATCGCGCGGTGACGCGCTCGGCATCCTGACCGAGGACCGGCCGAAATGCATGGTCGATGTGCGCGGTCAGCCGCTGCTGCGCCGCCTGGTCGATACGCTGAACGGCGGCGGCGTGCGTGACATCACCGTGGTGCGCGGCTACCGCAAGGAGATGGTCAACCTGCCCACCATCAAGACGGTGGATAACGATGCGTTCGCGACCACTGGCGAAGCGGCCACGTTGGCGTGCGCCGCCGAACGGCTGAAGGGCGACTGCATCGTGGCCTATGGCGATATTCTGTTTCGCCAATACATTCTGGATCAGTTGCGCGCCACCGAAGGCGATATCGTGCTGGTGGTCGATGCGCTGGCGCGCGGGCGCGATCCAGAGACAGCTCCGTCGGTTCGCGACCTGGTGTCATGCAGCGCGCCCTTCAAGGCGGAATATCTGGAAGACGGGCCGGTATCGGTGACCCGGATCGGCCCTGACCTGACCGGTGACGACATCAACGGCGAATGGATCGGTCTTTCACTGTTGCGTGCGACCGGCGCCGCCGCCGTAGGCCGGGCGCTCAACGACATGCGCGCGGCGGGCACGCTCGAGGATGCCAGCCTGATCGACCTGTTCGCCCGGCTGATCGCGGCCGGCGCCGATATCAGGGTTGTCTATGTTGCCGGCCATTGGCTCGACGTCGATAATCCGGGCGATCTGGCTGCCGCCAGAAGTTTTCTCTGACCTGACGCCACGTCGTGCGCGTCATTATCAATATCGGAAAGTAATGACAGAACAGATCTCCAAAGCGGTCACCCGCGCCCTGATTTCGGTATCCGACAAGACTGGACTGGCTGATCTCGGCCAGTTCCTGCATGGAAGCGGGATTGAGATCCTGTCGACCGGCGGTTCGGCCCGCGCGCTGCTTGACGCCGGCGTCGCGGTTACCGAGGTCGGCGAACATACCGGTTTCCCGGAAATCATGGATGGCCGGGTCAAGACGCTGCACCCGCTGATCCATGGCGGCATTCTGGGCCGGCGCGCCGACCCCGCCCATGTGGCGGCGATGGATAAGCACGGCATCGCGCCGATCGACCTGGTGGTGGTCAACCTGTACCCGTTCGAAGCGACGGTCGCCGGTGGTGCTGCTTTCGACGACTGCATCGAGAATATCGATATCGGCGGGCCGGCGCTGATCAGGGCGGCCGCCAAGAACCACGAAAGCGTCACCATCGTCACCGACCCGGACGATTATGCCGAGGTGATCCAGGCAATGAAGAACAATGCGGGCGCGACCACGCCTGCGCTGCGCCGCGCACTGGCGGGCCGTGCCTATGCGCG
>JAZFSB010000148.1:0-8788 GCA_036445935.1 Alphaproteobacteria bacterium
CTCTTGAACGGCAGTAGCTCGCGGCCATCGCCGCTGGTGCCTTCGGGAAACAGCACCAGGCTATCGCCGATCACAAGCCGGGCGGTGATCTCGTCGCGCTGATCGGCGACCTTGCGGCCCCGCCGATCAACGAAAACAGTGCGTTGCAACCGGGCCAACCAGCCAAAGAAGGGCCAGTCGGAGATCTCGGCCTTGGCAATGAACGACGCATCGACCAGCGAGCCCAGTACCGGGATGTCGATATAGGAGGTGTGATTGGACACGAACAGAACCGGTCTCGCGGTCGAAATCGTCCCCCGCTGCTGGACGTCGAAGCCGAAGACGCGGCAGCAATAGCGGTGATAGACACAGGGAAAACGCTGGGCATAGTTGAGCCGGAGCGCTACCAGAACGGCCTGAAACGGGATCAAGAACAGCGTTCCCAGAAAATAGATCATCAGGCGCACCGTCGCGCGCGTCGGCGAACTGACTGGTTCAGTCAACACCGCCTCAAACGACATTGGCGCGACGGGTATTTCGTTCGAAATGCTTGATGTATTTGCCGGTGACGAGATCGGTTTTCACGACGACGCAAACATCGGTTGTGTTGAACTGTTCGTCGACCACCGCGCCATCGCCGACGAATCCACCCAGCCTGATATAGCCCTTGATCAGCGGCGGCAGCGCCGTCAGCGCGCGGCGGGTGTCGATCTCCGACTTGGCGATGCACGCCATGTCGATATAGCGCTCCGACAGCGCGACCGGGCGCATTTCCCTGGGCCCAAGATGGAAATGATGCAGGTAGGACAGCTCAAGCGTCAGTTGCTGGGGATCGGCGCCGGGCAGGCTGGCGCAGCCGAACATCAGCTTGATGTCATGGTGCCATAGATAGGCCGCGATGGTCTGCCACAATAGTTGCATGGTCGGCCGCGTGCGGTGCCTCACATCGACACAGGACCGGCCAAGCTCCAGAATTTCACCATCGACCGCGAGCAGCGGCGAAATGTCGTATTCGTCCGCGGTGTAAAATCCAATGCCCGTCTCGGCGATGCCGCGCCGCAGCAGCCGGTAAGTACCGATCACGCCGCCCGGCAGGTCGGGGCAGTCGTCGGCGATTACCAGAAGATGATCGCAGAGTTGGTCGAATTCATCGAAGTCGCGGCCCAACTCCACATTCTCGGCCGATGGCCGGGCCTTCATCTCCTCGAAGAACACGCGGTAGCGCAGCGCCTGGGCGGCATCCACGTCGGCCTCGCTATTAGCCAGGCGGGCGACCAGATTGCCGCTGCGAATTGGCTCGAACGGAGTGTCGTCGGTCAGGTTGTTGTCCATTCCCTGTTTCCCGCCGCGCTGGCCCGCGCGCTGCCAGTTCTACTCGTCACTCTTGTCGCGCGAATCGAGCGGTACGCCGTAAATCTCAAGACGGTCCCCGACCATCTCATAACCCAGTTCACGCGCTATACGCCGCTTGATGGTTTCCAACTCTTCGTTCTCGAACTCGACCACATTTCCGGTCCGCATGTCGATAAGATGGTGATGGTGACCACCCTCGTCATCGGCCAGTTCGTATCGGGCGCGACCGTCACCGAAATTCAGACGGTCGATTATGTTGGCGATGTCGAACAGCCTGAGCGTCCGGTACACGGTGGCGATACTGATGCGGTTGTCGATTTCCGATGCCCGGCGATAGACCTCCTCGACATCCGGGTGGTCGCGGGCTTCCGACAGCACGCGGGCAATCACGCGCCGCTGTTCGGTCATTTTCATGCCTTTGTCCATGCACGCGCGCTCGATGCGTGACACAACATCGTCTGATTTTTGCGCGCGTGGTGGCTTAGCCATGGCTATGACTATAACCGATAGCGTCGGTTGCGCCTATAATGCGCTCGCCAAATACCGCCAATCCTTGATAGAAAGCCGCATGAGTGAACAGACCGATTTTGAGTTAACGGCACGAAAAGCCGACCATTTTCTGGATATCAGCGATGATGTCTGTCCAATGACATTCGTCCGTACGCGTTTGCTGATCGAAAAAATGGCGGCTGGCGAGGTCGCGGAAATCCGCCTGCCGGGCGGCGAACCGCTGGAGAATGTGCCGGATTCGATCCTCGAACTCGGGCACAAGCTGCTGCGGATAGAAGAAGAACCCGGCGCGCCAGCCCCCGGTATTCACCGCCTGTGGATGCAAAAAAGCGAATAAATATCCTGTCGTTATCCACTTCCGTGGGGGCCTGGCCGGCTTGCTCCCGCGCCCGGCGCCACGGGCAGGGCGCAGCGCATGGTCAGTGCGTTGGTGCGGCTGCCATCCGCGTTCTCATAGTAATCCAGCCTTTGGCCGACCCGGTTCATGCCGTGTGCTTGGTACAGCTTGAGCGCGGCATCGTTGTCCTCGGCAACTTCGAGAAAAAACCAGCGTGCCCGTTCGGACATCGCCCGCGCCATGGTGGCGGTCATCAGCAGGGTGCCGACGCCGCGCGCCCGGTGCTCGGCCGCCACCCCCAGCGACAGCAGTTCGCATTCGTCGGCGGCCACGCGCGACAGCGCGAAGCCGATGATGGAACCGTAGCCGCCCCGCCGGGCCACCAGACCGTAGGCGCTTGGAAGATCGAGCACCTGTCGGATCATCGACGGTCCCCAGGCATCATAAAAGCAGCGCGCGTGCAGCCGCGCGACCACCTCGATATCCGACGAAAGCAGTGATTCGATGGTGTCGTCGGTCATGGCCGCAATCGCCCGCCCGCCGCCGGGCGCTTGGCTTCCGGCGGGTGCAGATAGAGCGGCGCGATCCCAACACCACGCGGACGTGATGGCGCGGCGGCTATCCGGGCGATAATCGCCGCATCCGGGCCCGCCCGGCTCGCGATCACCGGCTCGCCGCCGGCGGGGTTTGCCCGCCAGGCTTCCAAAACGCGGTCGGCGCCGTCGCCGGATAGGACGGTCAGGCGCGTACCGGCAAGCGCCGCGGCCGCGGCCGGGCTCAGCGCGCGGGGGTCATCCAGCGGCTCCATCGTGGCCGAAAAAGCTTGCACATAAAGGTCCGCGCGGCGGGTTTCGATCGCCGCGAGGATGGTCATCGAGGGGTCTTCGGGCGCCGCCGCCGTGGCGACCGCTTCCAGGGTGGTCACCGCGACCAACGGCAGGCCCCGCGCCAGGGCGAGCCCGCGCGCCGCGGCCAGCCCGGTTCGCAGCCCGGTGAACGAGCCCGGTCCGTTGGTAACCGCGATAAGGTCCAGCGCATCGAACGCCAACCCGGCTTCGTCCATGACCGAAATCGTCATGGGCAATAACATCTCGACATGACCGCGTTGCATCACCCGCGACCGCGTGGCGGCTATGGCGCCATCCGCCCAGACCGCCGCCGAACAGGCGCCGCAGGCGGTATCCATTGCGAGCAAATTCATGGCTCGCTAACCCTGTTGTGATAGGAATTGCCTGCTTTTGTCGTGCCATCAAAGGAATGTGCGCCGTGCGAATTGTAGAGATCGCGCCGCCTGACTTCGATATCGACCTGTCGTTGGCCTACGCGACCGCTGATAATTTCACCGGCCAGCCGGTCTATGAGCAGGCGATCGTCTATCTGCACGAGGATGCGGCCGCGGCGCTGCGCCACGCCGTAGAGGCCGCGCAAGCGCTGGGGCTGAAAATACGCCTTTATGACGCGCTCAGGCCAAGCGAGGCGCAATGGATGCTTTGGAACCACACGCCGGACCCCGATTTTCTCGCCGATCCTCGGCGCGGCTCGCCTCATTCGCGTGGTGTCGCGGTCGACCTTACGCTGATCGGCCCGGATGGCGCGCCGCTTGATATGGGCACCGGGTTCGACGCCTTTACGCCCCGGTCGCATCACGGCGATACCGGCATCACGCTCGAGGCACAGCGCAACCGGCTGCTGTTGCTCGGGCTGATGACCCAGACGGGCTGGGACTTCTACCGTAACGAGTGGTGGCATTATCAGCTCTTCGACTCCCGCCGCTACCCGTTGATCGACGATAAGGATCTTCCGCGGCCCATGATGTAAGCGCCCCCGACGGTTCCGGCCTGAGTATAGAACGGTGCGGGATCATTGCATAAGTCCACTAAATAGGTCACAAAATCAGGATAGACCCATGGTTGGCAAAAGCAGATCGAACAAAATAGCCCGGCGCCTGGTGACGCGGGTGTTCGCGGTCGCCGGCATGGCCATCGGCGTGTTGTCGGGTCTGGCCGCGCTCCCGATGCCGGCGACGGCGGAAGGCTCGTCGGCGGCGGTGATGATGTATCACCGTTTCGGCGAATCCCGGTACCCGTCAACCAACATCCAGCTTGAGCAGTTCGAGGCGCATCTTGCCGAGATCGCCAGTGGCGGTTTCAACGTCATGCCGTTGCCGGAAATCGTCGCCGCGGTGCGCGCGGGCCGCGAACTGCCGCCAAAAACAATCGCCATTACCATCGATGACGCCTTTCTGTCGGTCTGGAAAGAGGCCTGGCCCCGGCTGCGGCTGGCGCAACTGCCCTTTACCCTTTTTATCGCCACCCGGTCGGTCGACCGAAATTCCCCAGGCTATATGAGCTGGGACCAGATCAAGGAACTTGCCGCGGCCGGTGTGACGATCGGCAGCCAGACCGTATCTCACCCGCACATGCCGCTGCTCAGCGATGAACGCAACGCCGCCGAGCTCAGGAATTCCAGCGCGCGGTTCGAGGAAATGCTGGGCAAGCGGCCGACCCTGATCGCTTATCCATATGGAGAATACAGTCTGGCCGTGCGCCGCGTGACCAAGCAAGCCGACTTCGTGGCAGGTTTCGGCCAGCATTCAGGGGTAATGCATCCGGGCTCGGACTTCTTCTATCTGCCGCGTTTCGCGCTCAATGAAGCCCATGGCGATGTGAAACGCTTTCGCCTTGCCGGCAACACGCTGCCCTTGCCGGCCAGCGACATCACCCCGGCCGATCCGTTCCTGAAACAGGGCGCCAATCCGCCCTTGTTCGGCTTTACCGTGGGTGAAGAGTTCTCCAAGAAGCTCCGCCGGCTCGCCTGCTATGCCTCCGGCCAGGGAAAGGTGCGGATCGAGCGGCTCGGCGATACCCGTGTTGAAGTCCGCATGAACAAACCGTTTGGCGTTGGTCGGACCCGGGTCAACTGCACCCTGCCGGCCGGCAAGGGACGCTGGCACTGGCTCGGTCGCCAATTCCTGGTGCCGCCGCGTTAGCGGGCTTCCGGTTAGATCGGCGCCGGATCGAAAATCCCCTAACCTGAAAGACCTTCGTCCGGCCAGGGGCGGAAATGCTTGCTCAGCGCAAGTCCCTGTCGCTGATATGACGAACCGGTAGCGGCCCCGTACAGCCGGTCGGGCACATCGGTCAGGCGCTCGTATTTCAGCCGCCCGACTAGCTGGCCGTGTTCGATCAGGAACGGCACGCCGTGCGAGCGGACCTCCAATACAGCCCTTGTGCCGGCCGCGCCGACGTCGGGATGGCCGAAGCCGGGATCGAAGAAACCGGCATAATGGGCGCGGAATTCGCCGGCGAAGGCGTCAAAGGGCACCATCTCGGCGGCATGGTCGGGCGGCACCGCGACGGCTTCGCGCGACGCCAGGATGTAGAAATCATCGGGGTTCAGGATTATCGCGTTATCGGAATTGCGCCGGATCGGTTCCCAGTACTCGGTCGGGTCGTAATGGCCGATCCGGTCGAAATCGACCAGGGGCGCGTGCGGCCGGGCCTTGAAGCCGATCAGCGACGAGTCGCCGATGCCGCCCAGATCGACCGACAGGGGCACGCCTCGGACCAGCGTGCCTTTTTCGTGTTCAGCAAGTTGGCGGTCAAGCACCGGCTGGTCGTGCAGCAGCCGGCGCAGTTCGGCTTCGCCGATCTCGGGTGAACCGCGGGTGATGCGAAGCTGATTGAGCCGCGTGCCGGCGCGGGCAATGACACTGAAAGTGCGGGGAAATATCTCAATATAAAGCGGTCCGTGATAGCCACGCGCGACAAAGTCAAAATCGGCGGCGTGGTCGCAGATCAGCCTTGTGAAGACATCCAGCCTTCCGGTCGAACTTTTCGGATTGGCGACACCGCCGAGCGCCTGGCTGAGCGATAGCGTTTCCAGCAGCGGGACGACATAGACGCAGCCGCGTTCCAGCAGCCCCCCTTCGGTCAGGTCGATTTCATGCAGCTGGACCGAGTCCAGCCGTTCCGCGACCGTGCGATTGGGACCGGGCAGGAAGCTTGCCTGGACCCGCCACGCGACCGGGCCGAGTCTCAGATCGAGGCTTGCCGGCTGTAGCTGGTCGGGCAGGATCGCGTGCCCGGCCGCGATCTCACCGGCATCGATCAGCGCCTTGAGCGCCTGATAGGGCAGCACCCCGCTGCGCTTGTGCGGTGCGCCCTGGGGCGTGGAAAGAGAAGCGGCCTGTTCGGTCATCGTCACTCGGCATCCTGTACGTGGGCCATTCTCGACCGGATTGACCGGGGGTGATACCGGAATTCGCTCCCCAGCCCATGCACCGTGTTATCCATGGCGGCGACCGCATAAATGATTGATTTCAAGATGTTTTTTCACTTGTCCCCGATTGTCCGGTTTGTCCACAGCTGCTCAGATCGTCACGCTGGCGCCATCGCGCAGCGATTCGGCGATGGCGATGGTGGCCAGGCTGCACTCTATCAGCTCGGCTTCGGCCACCGGCGCGGTGCCGCCGGCGGCGACCGCATCGACGAAGGCGCCAAGCTCGGCCGCATGACCCTTGTCCTGTTCCGCCACGGGCCGACTCTTGCGTGTTTTGCCGTCGGCGGTCACGCGGTAGCTCCGAAAATCGTCGATGGTGATCACCGCGCCGCCGGCATAGGCCTCGATGAGCTCCTTCGAAGCGGAGCTGTCGCCCTTGGCTGTATAGGCGATGGTGGCAAGGCTGCCGTCGGTAAAGCCCAGCGTCGCGGTGACGTCGTCGCAGGCGCCGCGCGTCGCCTTTGCGGCCATCGCCTGGACCGAAACGATGGGCACCCCGATCAGGAAGCGCGCCAGATCGACGAAGGGACATATTTCACCCAGCAGGCGGTCCTGGCCTTCCGGCGGCAACGGGCCCGCATTGATGCGCAGCAGCAGCACCTTGGGCGCACCGAGCACCGCCAGACGATCGCGCATCCGGACCGCCATCGGCGCGAAGCGGCGGTTGACGCCGACCATCAGGAATCCGTCCGAGCGGTTGCGCGCGGCGATCACCCGATTGAGCTCATCGCGATCCAGCGCCAGCGGCGTCTCCACCAGCACGTTCTTGCCGGCGGCAAGCGCGGCGGCGGTGAGCCCGGCGTGGCCCGCGGGCGGGGTGGCGATCAGCACGGCGTTGATGTCGTCATCGCCGAGCACCGCGTCCTCGTCGCCGACGGCGTATTCGAAACCAAAATTTTCGCCGCTATATTCGGCCGAAATGCCGTCCGCGATGGCGATCGTATGAAGTCGGGCGTTGGCCTGCCCCTTGAGGTGCGGCAGCAGCATAGTGCCCGCGCCGAGCGCCCCCAATACGCAGCCAGCCTTGGGTTTCGCCCCCGAAATCGCGATCGGCACCCGCAAGGCGGAGACCGGGCCCCTTTCGCGCGCGCCATAGGTCAACACCACACCGAGATGCGGTTCGGACTTTTCCGTCACCAGCGCGCAGGCGTCTTCCGCCTTTTCGAACGGGAAGCGATGGGTAATCAGCGGCTCGACCGCCAGCCGGTGATCCTTTCGCCGCGACATTATCCGAAGCGTATGCTCCAGATTGCGCGTTTCGGTCCAGGGCACGTAGCCGTCCGGATATTTCATGCCGCGCGCTTCGTAATCCGCATCGTCGCGACCGGGCCCATGGGCGCGCGAGACCACGACCGACAGCTCCTTTCGCATGAAGTCGCGATAGGGCAGCTCGGTGCCGGCGATGCCAACCAGGCAGACGCGCGCCCGGTCGCGCGCGATAGCGGCGGCGAGCGCAAACGGTTCACCGGTATCGACGGCATCGGTGATCATCACGCCGTCGCAGCCGCGCCCGCCGGTCATGTCGAGCACGGCTTCCCCCGGGTCGCCATCGCCGAGGTTCCAGGCAAGCTCCGCCCGGCCGTAGCGGGCAAGCTCAAGCCGCCCCGCGTCAGTATCGAATACCGCGACCCGCACGCCGGAGAGCTCGAGCAACTGCGCCGCCATCTGGCCGACCAGACCGGCGCCGACCACCGCGGCGCAATCGCCGATCTGCAGCCCCATGTTGCGCACCCCGTGCAGGGCGCTTGCGCCCAGTGCGCCGAAACAGGCTTCCTCGTCGTTCACGTCGTCCGGCACCGGGGCCGCCAGATTGACCGGCACCAGGTTGATATCCGCGTGGTTGGCGATCCCGGCGCCGGCGATGGCTACCCGCTGGCCGACGTGAAACGCGCCTTCCGTGCCCTTGCCCAGCGCCACCACCTCGCCCGCCGCCGAATGGCCCCGCGGCACTTGACCGGTGTCGGCGCAAATCAGCGAGGCACGGTTACGCACCAGCAGGTGGCCGGGCCGCACCTTGGGTTCGGGCACCGCTATCAGCACCAGCTTGCCGCTTTTCGCGCTTTGTATGATCTGCTTCATCTCACCGTCCGTCGGACACATTACCAAATTACCACGTCCCGGCAATTCAGTGCGCGGCGGAACATTGATGTACCTCGCGCATGCCCGATGACCTAGACTCATGGCGTTCGAGTCGGAACCGGAGGCGACGTGAAGACGCTCAGGCTGATCAGCGGCGTTGATCCTACCCGTGACGGCCCGTCGGTGGCGGCGATCAATTCAGCCATCGCCGCCCAGCGCGCCGGCATCGACACCACCGTTGCCTTTCCA
>JAZFSB010000149.1:0-6412 GCA_036445935.1 Alphaproteobacteria bacterium
CCCGAAGAGAACCAGAAACAGCGGATAGAGCAGCACGGTGGGGGCGGCGAAGGCAGCCGCCAGCCAGCCCTCGTATGCAACGCCAAACTTTGGGTTGGCGTACAGGAAATAGCCGAAGGGTATGCCGATGAGCAGGGCGAGCCCAGTCGCCGCCGCCGTCATTCCCAGCGTGACGAGAAAGTTGCCGATTAGGTCCATCTCGTCATGGACATCGGGAAAAGCCATGACCGCGTCGGACGGACGTGGCACCACCAGTTCCATGATCAGCCCCGCCGAGACGGCCAGCTCGAGCGTCACCGCGATGACGATGAGCCCGAGCAGGCCGACCAGGACGGGCGATTTGAGCAGTGACTTCATCTACCCAACGATCACTCTAACGAAGCAAGCCGCTTCAATGGGGCAGGTTGCCCATCGGATGGACCAGCTCCTTGAGCTGGGCCGCGGTGAGCAGTTTCTTGATCTTCCTGTTTTCCAGGGCGATCCGGTTGATTTTGTCCAACCCGGCCACCGGCAGGAAGGTCGCGACCCGCAGCGGAACATCCTGAGCGGAATCTTTCACGTCTTCGTAATTGAGCTTCCAGCGCTTGGCGTAGGCCCGCATCTGCTTGTCGTTGGTATAGGTTCTGTACTGGCCTTCGGCAAAAGCCACCATCAGCCGCCGCGCCGCGCCACGGTTCTTTTTCAGCCAGTTTGAATTGGCCACGATCACTCGGATGGTCACGCCGTTCAAACCTGCGGCGGCGCTTCCGGTGCCGATAATGCGAATCTTCTTTTCACGCAGCAGGTTCTTGTTCAGCGGAAACACCGACCAACCGGTCGCTACCTGACCGGACATCAACTGTGTCCGCGATCCCGATGGCCCGCCGACCGATACCAGCTTTGCCTTCAGGCCAAGCGCCTTCTTGATGAAGATGGTCGCCAGGTTGGTGGTCGAGCCGGGGCGGGAATAGGTGAATTCCATGCCGGCCTTGAGATCGGTGAACTTCTTGATCGGGCTATTGGTCTTGACGTACCAGTAGAGATCGCCAACGCCGCGAATGTTGCTGCCGAGGATGCGCACCGGCGCGCCTCTGGAATAGGCCGACAGGACGCCGAGCACGCCGTTGCCCCAGACCACGTCCTGGCTGCCGGTGATCACCGCCTGCAGTGACGCGGCCCCGCCCGAGCCGTGAATGATCGAGACATCAAGGCCATATTTCTTGAATATTCCGTTTTCTTTGGCCGCATAGGGATGCTCGGTCTCGAACACCACCTTGGTGCTATTGACCAGGCGAACCTTGTCGGCCGCCAGCGCCGGGGCGGCCACTACCGCGAGCCCGGCGGCAGTAATAATGAGTGATTTCAACATTTTGGACGTTCCTTCCTCTCCTGTGGAATTTTACGGTTTCTAGTTTATTGCATTTTAATTTCGCGGGCGACCCAAGATTCAGGTCGCCGCGATCGCCGCTTCCGCCGCTATCATGCCACGCGAGGCTTCTTCGCGCAGCAGCGACCACAACCTGCCGACATAGGTGCCGAATTCCGGGGTCGAGATGACCTCGGACGAACGCGGCCGCGGCAGGTCGACTTTGATAATTTCCTTGATCTTGCCGGGCCGGAACGACATTACCACCACCCGGTCGGAAAGCTGCACCGCTTCCGTGATGTTATGGGTAATCAACAGCATGGTCTGGTTCAGTTCGGCCCAGATCTCCAGCATTTTGTCGCCAAGCAGCATGCGGGTCTGCTCGTCGAGCGCGCCGAACGGCTCGTCAAGCAGCATGATGCGGGGTTCGTAGGCCAGGGTGCGGGCGACCGCGGTGCGTTGTTTCATGCCGCCGGAAAGCTGCGCCGGGTAATGGTTTTCGAACCCGTCGAGCCCGACAAGGCGGACGAACTGGCGCGCGCGTTCTTCGCGTTCGGCCTTGCTGATACCCTCGATCTCAAGCGGAAAGGCCACATTTTCAAGCGTCGTGCGCCACGGAAAGGTCGATTCTTCCTGGAACACCACGCCAACGTCCCGGTGCGCGCCATCGACGGAATGCCCGTCGATCAGCACCGTGCCCTGGTAGTCGTCGATCAGCCCGCCAATGATATTGAACAGCGTGGATTTGCCGCAGCCAGACGGGCCGATGACCGAAACGAACTCGCCGTCGTCGACGGTCAGATCGACGCCATCGAGCGCGTGAACCGGGTTGTCGCCGTCCACGTCGTAGGTTTTCGTGACGTTGGAAATCTCAAGGATTCCAGCCATGCCTCGTCTGCCCCGCTGATATTTACCGTGCGGGACTCTAGCTGGTGATCTCGATAAATCAATGGGCATTGGCGGGAAAGATGACGCTCCGGTCAATCTCTCCCGCCATTGCGATCCGAATCTTCCCCCATGTTCAGCCGGTCGGTGAACGCGCCTGCTGCTGGCGCTGGGCGATATCGTCGAGCGAGGCCGCTGTCTGGACGATAATTTCGGCCGCCGTGGCTACGTCCTTGAAGAAGATTTCACCCTCGTTCGCCACCACCCGCATCCGCGAAGTGCGGTTGGACAAGGTTTCGAGCTCAATCTTTATCGTGCGCTCCTTGGCCTTCGCGATGATCGCATGTGTGTCGTCTTTTGGGCCGTCCCGCACCACTTCCAGGTCCATCCGCCGCAGGGCCCCCAGCGTGGCGACACGCAGATCGCCGGTGGTTGCGGTGAAAGTCTTGTAGGCAATCCCGCCGGTCGTGTGATCGATGCCGGCGCCGACCGCAATTCCGGTGCCAGTCGCAAACAGGGTCGAGCCGCCGGAAGTGCAGCCCTGCAGCGCCAGCCCGACCAGCGCGATGGCCGCCATTCGTTGGATGTGTCCGCGCTTCATTGTCCCGTTCCCCGTGATATTTTGACTTTGGAATAGTGAAGCATTTGGGACTGAATGCGCAACAACAACAGATTTGGTTTTTATTGATTTATTCTTGTAATTAATAAATAAAATTTTTTACAAAGAACAATTTATTCAAGTTCGCCGCTGTATCAAATATTGCTGGCTTGGCGTGACCGGAACAGGCCAAGCCGCGCGGCCAGCGCGGCGACGATGGCAAGCATTGCCAGGTTCACCGCGACGCCGATAAAAAATGGCAGTGTGTAGCTGCCGGTCAGGTCGAACAGGACGCCGCCCATCCAGCTACCTATCCCCATGGCGACCGCGCCGAACATGAAGATGATGCCGGTGCGCCGCCCGGCCTCGGTAACCGGCAAATGATCTCGCACCGCTACCGCATAGACCGGAAAAATACCACCATAGCCCAGCCCGTACAGGATGGAGATGGCGTAGAACGCCCATAGCTCGCTGACCATGGTGAAGGCGCCCAGCGTCACCGCCTGCAGACCCGCGAAGATCAATAGTGCCCGCATGCCGCCGAACCTGTCCGACAGAAATCCGACCATCACGCTGCGGCTGACGAAAGCGGCCATCAGCGTGATCGACAGCACCTCGACCGCGTCGGTGATCGGATAGCCGATGTCGCTGACCAGCGCGACCAAATGGCCGAGCGGCAACGACATGGCGATACAGCAGCCGATGATGGCGATGCTCAGCCAAACCTGAATGGCCATCGGTGACAGCGCCGGGCGCAACAATGCCGCGGGCGCCGTCTCCGTGCTGTTCGCGTTGGTGGCCGGCGCCGTTTCCTTTGGTTCGGCCGGTGGTGCGTGGTAGGCGGGTGGACGGTGATAGACCAACAGGCACAGTGGCAGCATGGTGCACAGCGCGAATACGCCGAACCAGAAATACATCTCGCGCCAGCCCAGCGTGATCAGGGCCCAGCCGAAGATTGGCGGCCAGATGATACCGGCTAGGCTCTGGCCGCTGGCCGTAATGCCGACCGCCATGCCGCGGCGGTCCTCGTACCAGCGCGCGATGTTGGCCAGCGCCGGAGCGGCCAGGCTGCCCTGGCCGGAAAGGCCGAACATCACCCCGTAGATTACGTAAAGCTGCCAGGCCGTGTCGACCTGGCTGGCGAGCAGCGCGCCGGTGCCGACCATTACCGCCCCGACCACGGCGGGCACGACGAACCCGAACCGGTCGAGCGCATAGCCCATGACGATGCCGCCGATACCCGAGCCCATATATTGCAGCGAGAAGGCGAAGGAAGGTACGGCGCGCGGCCAGCCGAACTCCATCGCGATATCCTTGAGCGCGACCACGATGGTGAACATGGCGCCGCCCGAAACGAACAGCATGCCGACCGATCCGATCAGGATTAACAGCCGCCGCCGCGCCATCCGCTGGTCTTCCGGGGCCTGAGTCACGCGTTTCATGGCCTCTCGGTGCTCGGCGGTTAGTCGGCGTTGGGGAATCGCTCGACGATGCGATCGGGCGAAGCGTGCACCCCGTGGGTTTTCATCGGTGTCTCGCCGGTGACGCGAAACCAGTGACGCGTGCCGGGCGGGAACACCATGGTCGTGCCGGGGCCGATGGCGACCGTTCCGTCGCGACCCTCGATCCAGGCCTCGCCGTCGCCCTCGATCACGGTGACGACTTCCAGATAGGGGTGCGCATGGGTGCCGGTCGAATAGCCCGGCGGCGAGATCTGTATGCCGACCCGCAGCGGTGTGGAGCCGGCGTCATCGCCAACCAGCGTCTGGTAGGTCGCACCGTCCCGAAACGGTTCGACCGGCACGTCTTTCAGTCGGATAACTGGCACGGTGTTTTATCCCGCGCGCGTCGCCGTGACGGTGATCTCGACCTTGGTGCCCGGGGTCAGCGCCACGCCAATACAAGTCCGCGTCGACAGGATCGATTCATCCATCCACGCCATATAGGTCTCGTTCAACTCGTCCTTCTCGGAGATATCGGCCATATAGACGGTAACGGCGAGAATCTTTGACTTGTCGGTTCCGGCCGCGGCGAGGGCGGCATCGATTTTATCGACCACCTGTTGGGTCTGGCCCCCGACCGACTGGCTCTTGTCGTCGGCGACGATGCCCGACAGGTACACCATGTCGCCATGGACGATGGCGCGACAATTCCATTTGGCGGGCTGAATGCGTTCGATAGTCATGATCGGTGCTCCTGTTATACGAAATTCTCAAGCGTGATGCTGACACAGGGCGGGGTTTCGTAAAACCCCGATTAACGCCATCCTGCGATGGTCAAAACAACAGGGGAAAACCATGCCTACCTTTCCATTGCCCGATATCGATCTTGCCGGGCGCGTCGTTATCATGACCGGCGGCGATCGCGGGCTCGGGCGGTCGATGGCGCTGGCGCAAGCCAGGCGTGGCGCCTCGCTGGTCATCGCCTCTACCGATGACGCGGGCTGCGCGCGGACGGCGGACGAAATCAACGCCATCGACGGGGCCGGGCGGGCGATCGCGGCGCCCACCGATATCACCGACCTTGCCGCCTGCCGGGCGCTGGTGGCGAATACGGTGGCGACCCTGGGCCGGCTCGATGTTTTGTTCAATAATGCGCGGCGGCTGATGCGCGGCCCCGGCCTGCCGCCGTCGGGCAATTCGCTGCCCCTCTGGGAGACCGATCCCGAGATCTGGAGTCAGACCATTATCGTCAACGTGATCGGCACGTTTTTCATGGCGCGCGCGGCGGTCGAACAATTTCGCGAGACCGGTTCCGGCAAGATCGTCAATGTCTCGACCTCGCGGCGCAATTTTTCTGGCGCGCACAACTCGCCCTACGGGGTGTCCAAGGCGGCGGTCGAATCCGAGGCGCTGATCTGGGCGCGCGATCTGGAAGGCAGCGGCATCACGGTCAACACGCTGTTGCCGGGCGGCTCGTCGGATACCGACCCCAACCGGCCCAAGAAGGAAGGCCAGGTGCTGCTGCCGGTCGATATCATGGACCCGCTCGCCGTATGGCTGGCCGGCACGGGTTCCGACGGCAAGACGGGCCAGCGCTTCGTCGGCAAATTGTGGGACCCAGATTTGCCGCCGGGCCAGGCCGCCGACGGCGCACGCGAAGAACCGACCTTCGCGGAACAGGTGCCGGGGGTATTTTAGATATTAGCGGGCCGGTGCCGATCCACGTAAGTGGATAATGATCTCAGGGCAGGCCCAGCACGCGCTTGGCGGTGACGTTGCGCTGGATTTCGCTGGTGCCGGCGAAGATCGACATGCGGCGCGCTTCAAGCCAGTGAATGGCGACGTCGACCGGGCCGTCCTCGGTTTCGATCGGCCCGCTTTCCGCGCCGCGATCGCCCGCCGATTCCAGCAGCAGGTCGCAGATCTTCTGCATGGTCTCGGTCGAAACGATCTTGATGAAAGACGAGCCGTCGCCGATATCCATGCCTGCCTGTGTCATCTCGACCACCTGGGCGAACATGGCGGATTGCGCCATGACATCGATTTCGGCCTTGGCCAGCTTGTCGCGGAACACGGGATCGTCCAGCATGCCGGTCGCCTTGGCGACCTTGCGCACCCGGTCGAGCGTTTCCAGCGAAAGCT
>JAZFSB010000150.1:0-14674 GCA_036445935.1 Alphaproteobacteria bacterium
CTGGAGTAAGCCGGAAAATCTGGGACCAGTTGTAAACAGCGCTACAGTTGATTGGAATCCGAACATTTCAGCTGATGGCCTGATTCTGTATTTTATGTCACACCGCCCTGGTGGACAGCCGACAACCCCATGTCGGCGAAGGCGGTTAACGACGCGGTGGCCTTCATCCGCAGCCTGGCCGAAATGCACGGACGCAACGCCGACTGGGCGGAATCCGCGGTGCGCCAGGCAGCCAGCCTGTCCTCGAGCCAGGCGTTGAAACAGAACGTGATCGACCTGATGGCGCCCGATGTGCCGGCGCTGCTGGCGGCGATCGACGGGCGCACGGTGACCGCGGGCAGCGCAAAACGCACGCTCGCCACCAAGGGCATCGAAATCGTCCCTGTCGAGCCCGGCGTCATTACGCGGGCGCTCACCGTGCTGTCCAACCCCAACATCGCCTTCATGCTGATGCTGATAGGCTTCTACGGGCTGATCTTCGAATTCTCCAACCCTGGCAGTATCGGGCCCGGCGTCGTTGGTGCGATCGCGCTGCTGCTCGGCATGTATGCGCTCAACCAGCTTCCGCTCGACTATGCGGGGCTCGCGCTGGTGGTGCTCGGCATCGCCTTCATGGTGGCCGAAGCCATCACCCCCACCTTCGGCGTGCTGGGCGGGGGTGGACTGGTTGCCTTCATCATCGGCTCGGCGATGTTGATCGACACCGACGTGCCGGCCTATCAGCTTTCCTGGTGGGTGATCGGCGGCGCGGCGACGGTGTCCGGCGCGGTACTGGTTCTCTTGCTCGGCTATACCTGGCGCGTCTACCGCCGCCCGGTCCGCCGCCCGGTAGAACGCGCGGTGGGGGCGACCGGGCAAGTAATCGACTGGGCGGACAACGAAGGCCATGTCTGGGTCGAGGGCGAGCGCTGGCAGGCGCGCGGCGCGACCGGGTTGGCGGCGGGAACGCCGATACGGACCACCGGAGCCAAGGGGCTGACCCTGCTGGTCGAGGTGGCGCGCGAAGACGCCGCCCAGCCCGGCACCAACGGGAAAGAGGGAGCAATGACATGATGTTTGATACAATCGCCTATGCCATCGGCGGGGTCGCCATCATCGGCTTCTTTGCGCTGGCAATCCGAATTTTCCGCGAATACGAGCGCGGCGTGGTGTTCACGCTCGGCCGGTTCACAAGGGTCGCGGGGCCCGGCTTCGTCATCATCATCCCTGGCATCCAGCAGGTGGTGCGAACCGATCTGCGCACTTTCGTCGAGGACGTGCCGACCCAGGACGTGATTTCGCGCGACAACGTGTCGGTCAAGGTCAACGCGGTGATCTATTACCGTATTGTAGATCCCGAGCGCGCCATCATTAATGTCGAGAACTACGCCGGCGCGACCAGCCAGCTTGCCCAGACCACGCTGCGCTCGGTCCTCGGCAAGCATGAACTCGATGAGATGCTGGCCGAACGCGACAAGCTCAACGTCGACATCCAGGAAATACTCGACCGCCAGACAGATGTCTGGGGCATCAAGGTCGCCAATGTCGAAATCAAACACGTCGATATCGACGAAAGCATGGTGCGCGCCATCGCCAAGCAGGCCGAGGCCGAACGGCTTCGGCGCGCCCGTGTCATCAACGCCGAGGGCGAACAGCAGGCCGCCGAAAAACTGGTCGAGGCCGCGCATATGCTGGCGCGCGAACCGGGCGCGATGCAGTTGCGGTATTTCACCGCCCTCCACGACGTTTCCAACGAGCGCACCACGACCATCGTTTTCCCGATCCCGATCGACCTGCTCGGCAGTATCGGCGAGCGCGCGACCCCGACGCCCTGACCCGCGACGTTTTGTCCTCCCCACAGGGCGGAACGGAAGCACCATATTTTAGGTGTCGCTTAGTGTTGCATTAGACGAAGGGAGAAGGACGATGCAGGCACAAGACGTCATGACCCGAAGCGTCATAACCGTGACGGCCAATACGGCGGTAACGGATATCGCCCGGCAGTTGATTGCCCGCCGCATCAGCGCGGTACCGGTAGTGGACGGGGCCGGGAAAATCATCGGGATCGTCAGCGAGGGCGATCTCATGCGCCGGGACGAGTCCGATACTGGCCGGAAGCGGTCCTGGTGGTTGTCGTTGGTCGACTCTCCCGGTGACAAGGCGGCGGACTATGTCAAGTCACATGGGCGCGACGCGGGCGATGTGATGACACGCGACGTGTTGACGGTATCCGAAGAGACCGAACTGGGCGAAATAGCCGCCTTGCTCGAAAAAAATCATATCAAACGCGTACCCGTGCTGCGCGACGACAAGCCGGTGGGCATCGTCAGCCGCGCCAATCTGCTGCATGGGCTTGCGAGTGCCAAGCCCGCGCCGGCGATCAGCGCCGACGACGGCACGATCCGCGCGGCGTTGACCGACGCCTTCGGCGAAGCCGGCATTAACCAGGTGTTCGTCAATGCGGTGGTCGCCGATGGCACCGTGCATATATGGGGCGAGGTCGACTCGGAGGCCGAGGTCAAGGCGCTGAAGGTCGCCGCCGGAGGCGTGGGCGGCGTCAAGAAAGTCGTCAACAACGTTACCGTCATGACGGCGCAAATGCGGGCAATGACCTGGGAATGAGGGCGGCATCCCTTCCGTCTGGGTGCGTTCTCCGGGATGAGGGGCGGTTCTTGACGGGGCTGGGCCTCGGCCTTACCTAATGGGGCTGCACTGTCCCGCAGCTTAGATACGTACCGCGCCTCATGCCTGTCCTGCAGATCATCAAGGCTCCCGACCCGATTCTTAAGCGCAAATGCGCCGCCGTCGAGCGTGTCGATGACGAAATTCGCCAGCTAATGGACGACATGCTGGAAACCATGTACGCGGCGCCCGGCGTCGGGCTCGCAGCCCCCCAGACCGGTGTGTTGAAACGGGTGATCGTGGTCGATGTCTCCCAACCCGATGGGCCGCGCGCGCCGCTGATGATGGCCAACCCGGAAATTATCGAGGCGTCCGAGGAAATCACGTTACGCGAGGAGGGCTGTCTTTCCTTTCCCGACCATTATGCCGAAGTGAAGCGGCCTGATTGGGTGCGCGTGCGTTATCTCGATCATGAAAACGAAATTCGCGAGATGGAGGCCGATGGGCTGCTCTCGACCTGCGTCCAGCATGAGATGGACCATCTCGACGGGGTTCTGTTCGTCGATCGCATCTCGATGGTCAGGCGCGGCATGATCCTGCGCAAGATGACCAAGCTGAAGAAGTCGGAAGCCGCGCTCGGCGCCTGATCATGGCGGCGCTCAAACTAATTTTCATGGGCACGCCGGATATCGCGGTGCCCGCCCTTGATGCCCTGATCGCGGCGGGACATGAAATCGCCTGCGTCTACAGCCAGCCGCCGCGCCCCGCCGGGCGTGGCCAGCGCGCGCGTCCCTCACCGGTGCAGGCGGCCGCCGATGCGCACGATATTCCGGTGCGCTGCCCGACCAGCCTCAAGGGCGAGGACGCGCATCAGGAATTCGCGGCCCTTGGCGCCGATGCGGCGGTGGTCGTCGCCTACGGGCTGATCCTGCCGAAAGCGGTGTTGGACGCGCCCCGTCTCGGCTGTTTCAACGCGCATATGTCGCTGCTGCCGCGCTGGCGGGGGGCGGCCCCGATACAGCGCGCCATCATGGCGGGAGACCCGGAAACCGGGGTCAGCATCATGCGCATGGATGAAGGGCTTGATACCGGTCCCGTGGTGTTGGGTGAAGCCATCCCGATCGCACCCGATAGCACGGCCGGCACGTTGCATGACCAGCTCTCGGCCCTGGGCGCGCGGCTGATCGTCGATGCGCTCGACGGGGTCGCCTCGGGGCGCCTCACCGCGGTGGCGCAGCCGGCGGACGGCGCGACCTATGCCAAGAAGCTGGCCCGCGAGGAAGGTCGGCTCGACTGGGGCGAGGTAGCCGAGGCGCTGGAGCGGAAAATTCGCGCGCTGAACCCCTGGCCTGGCACCTGGTTCGAACATGACGGCAAGCGCATCCGGGTGCTGGCGGCGGAACCGCGGGACGCGCCTTCCGGCGCTACCCCCGGCACGGTGCTGGACGATGGCCGCGCCATCGCCTGCGGCGGCGGCGCTCTGGAACTGATCCGCCTGCAGCGCGCGGGCAGGGCGGCGATGGATGCCGGTGATTTCCTGCGCGGCTATGACCTTCCGCCCGGCACGGTGCTCGATTGATGCGCTGGAAGCTCACGGTCGAATATGACGGGACCGGGCTGGTTGGCTGGCAGCGCCAGGATAATGGCCCGTCGGTCCAGGCGGCGCTTGAAGCGGCCATCCACGGCTTTTGTGGTGAGACGGTGACCGTCTTTGGCGCCGGGCGCACCGATGCCGGGGTGCATGCGCTGGGCCAGGTCGCCCATGCCGACATCGAAAAGTCATGCGACGCGGATACGGTGCGCGATGCGCTGAACGCCCATCTGCGGCCCAACGCGATCGCGGTGCTAGAGGCAAGGGCGGTGGACGATGAATTCCATGCCCGCTTCTCGGCGACCGGTCGGGCCTATCTCTACCGCATCGCCAACCGGCGCGCGCCGCTGGCGCTCGAAGCCGGGCGGGCCTGGCACATCCCGGCGCCGCTTGATGCGGATGCCATGCATGACGCCGCTCAGGCGCTGCTTGGCCGCCACGATTTCACCAGCTTCCGGGCCAGCCTGTGCCAGGCGAAATCACCGGTCAAAACGCTGTCCGCGCTGGATGTCTCGCGCGATGGCGACCTGGTGTTGATCCGCGCCCGGGCGCGGTCGTTCCTGCATCATCAGGTACGCAACTTCGTCGGCACCCTGATGCTGGTGGGTATCGCCAAGTGGACGCGCGCCGATGTCGAGGCGGCGCTGGCCGCCCGCGATCGCGCCGCCGCCGGCCAGACCGCGCCGGCGCATGGGCTCTACCTTACCGAGGTACTCTATTAAGGCTGGCGGCACCGGGCCGGTGCGGTTCAGCTAAACAAGCCATTTCCGCGCAGCATGTTCGCCGTGATGGCGCTGAGTAACGCGCTGATGCCAAGGTCGAGCATCACGATGCCGACGGTCGTCGGCATCGTCGTTTCCATCGCGACGCGGGCGATGAACCCCTTATAGATAAAGACCGCGATCAGGGCAGCGAAGATCAGCAGGCCGCCCAGCGGCGGCGGCACCAGCCCGGCCGCCATGGCCCCGGAAATGACGACAAATAGCGTTATCTGCAGCACCTGCGCCCAGTTATAGGCAGCGAGATAACGCCAGTACCACTGACTCCGGTCACAGAGACGAGCGACGTAATACATGGCCAGCGGAAATGCCGACCAATCAACGATAAAAGTGATGATGTGAATAAGCGATGCCGCGACCACGCTGGCCGTAACCAGCGACCAGTCGGTCTGCAACAGGATCAGCGCGATATGCACCGGCAGCACCAGCAGCGCCGCCTTGAACGAGGCAAGGGCGGCTTCCGGCGTGTTGTCGAAATACTTGATGCCGTTATCGTCGAAGGCGGCGAGCCGCCATGCCCCATAGATGCCCTGGCTGATTTCACGCGCCGAGATCATCGCGTGCGCCGTTTCATGCCGGGAAATAGCCGTCGAGCACCGCCTCGTAGATGTCGGTCAGATGAACCAGATCTGACAGAGCGGCGCATTCGTCGACCTTGTGCATCGACTGGCTGATCAGCCCGAACTCGGCGACCGGGCAATAATCCTTGATGAAGCGGGCATCGGAGGTGCCGCCCGTGGTGCTGAGATCCGGCTCAATTCCCGTTGCCGCCGTGATCGTGCCGGACATCAATTCGCTGAGCCGGCCCGGCGGCGTCAGGAACGCCTCCCCGGTAACCTGGATGTCGAGTTCGTACTCTCCACCCACCGCATCGAACTTTTCGCGCAGCCATGTGATCAGCCGATCGCTGTCATGCAGGTCGTTATACCGGATGTTGAAGGTGGCCCGCGCGGCCCCCGGGATGATGTTGGTTGCCGTGTTGCCGACATCGATGGTGGTGAGCTGCAGGTTGGAGGGCTGAAAATGGGGCGTGCCATCATCCAGCGGCGCCTCGACAATGGCGCCCAGCATGGCCAGCAGTCGGGGCAACGGGTTGTCGGCGAGATGCGGATAGGCTGTGTGGCCCTGGATGCCCCGCACCGAGAGAAACCCCGACAGCGAGCCGCGGCGGCCGATCTTGACCATCTCGCCCAGCCGGGTCGGGTTGGTCGGCTCACCGACGATGCAGGCATCGAGCGTCTCGCCCTGTTCGTCCATCCAGCCCAGCACCTTGCGGGTGCCGTTAATCGACGGACCTTCTTCATCGCCGGTGATCAGCAAGCTGATCGAGCCGCCAAAATCATTGCCGCGCCTGGTGAGAAAACGGGATGTCGCTTCGACGAAACACGCGATCGCGCCCTTCATGTCGGTCGCGCCTCTGCCGTACAGCACACCGTCGATTATTTCGGCTCCGAAAGGGTCTACCGTCCAGCCGGCCTGGTCGCCCACCGGTACGACGTCGGTATGGCCTGCGAAGCACAGGTTTGATCCGCCATCACCAAGCCGGGCGTAAAGATTGTCGACGTCCGGCGTATCGGCGTCGGAGAACGTCATGCGATGGCAGGTAAAGCCGAGCGGCTCCAGCGCGCCGGACAGCACGGCCAGCGCGCCAGCGTCCTCGGGCGTGACGCTGGGGCAGCGGATCAGCGCACGGGCGAGTTCCAGCGCGTTGGTCTGGGCGGTCAATCGCGTAACAAGTCGTTGATCGAGGTGCGCGAACGGGTCCGTTCGTCAACTTGCTTGACTATGACCGCACAGTAGAGATTCGGCCCCGGGCTGCCGTCGGCCAGTGGCTTACCCGGCAGTGAACCCGGCACCACCACCGAATAGGCCGGCACGCGCCCAAAATGAATTTCACCGCTGACGCGATCGATGATCTTGGTCGAGCCGCCGAGGAATACCCCCATCGACAGCACCGCGCCTTCTTCCACGATTACCCCTTCGGCAACCTCGGAGCGCGCGCCGATGAAGCAGTTATCCTCAATGATCACCGGCTCCGCCTGAAGCGGTTCCAGCACGCCGCCGATGCCGACACCGCCTGAAATATGGCAGTTTTTGCCAATCTGCGCGCACGAACCGATGGTCGCCCAGGTATCGACCATGGTGCCGGAATCGACATAGGCGCCGATATTGACGAAGCTCGGCATCAGCACCACGTTGGGCGCGATATGGGCGGCGCGGCGCACCACGCAATTGGGCACGGCGCGAAACCCGGCGGTTCGAAAGCGCGCTTCGTCCCAGCCCGCGAACTTGGGTGCGACCTTGTCGTACCAGGCCTGCTGGCCCCGTTTGGGATCTGCCGGCCCGCCCGGCATCGGCGCGTTGTCGTACAGCCGGAAGCTCAACAGCACGGCCTTCTTGAGCCACTGGTGGACCTGCCAGCCACTGCCGGTTTTCTCGGCGACGCGGAAGGTTCCGGCATCCAGCCCATCAAGGGCGGCTTCGATGGCGTCGCGGACCGTCCCGGTGGTGGCCGGGGAAATCGCGTCACGGTCCTCCCAGGCAGCGTCGAGTGTGGCTTGCAGATTGTCGGTCATGTTCTCGTCTGTGCTCGTTTGGGGGTTTCCGGGCGAACAATAGGGGACCCGGAATTGCTGTCAACAGCCTCCGGCGGCGGCGCGCTGGGCGGCGGTGACGCCTTCGATCCAGCCAAGCAGATCGCGCACCACATGATCTATATGAGGGCCAGCCTGATCGTTTACCGCCCATTCGGCGCTGGTCTTCATCCATACCGTGGTCATGCCCAGCGCCGAGGCGCTCTCCAGGTTGCGGGCGATGTCGTCGATCATCGCGGCGCGCGCCGGGTCTACGGCGTGCTGTTCGCAAAGCAGGCGATAGCCGTCGATCGCGGGTTTGGGGACATAGCCCGCGTCGGCGATGTCAAAGATCGCCTCGAAGGCTCCCGCCAGCCCGATCCGCGCCAGCACCATCTCGGCGTGCCGGCTGGACGCGTTGGTATAGATGATCTTACGGCCCTCGAGCGCCCGGATAGCGGCCGACAGGGTGGGGTTGGGATGCACCTCGTTCAAATCCATCGGTGTCATCTCGTCGAAATAGCGTACTGGATCCAGTCCGTGATGGATCATCAAACCCCGCAAAGTGAGGCCGTAGCGGGCAAAATAGCTCTTCTGGATGCGCCTGGCCTCGGTCGCGTCGACATTGAGGAAGTTGGCGACGAAAGCCCCCATGTGCTGGTCGATATGGGCGACGAGTCGCTCGGTTACCGGATAGAGCGTGTTATCCAGGTCGAAAATCCAGGTCCGGACCTCCTCTATGCCCAAATTAGCCTTGATTTCGGCTGCATTTTGGTCTTCGCCGTCAGTCATGCGGGCGACTGTGCCCCGCGTCGGTATTTCGTGCAAGTCGCGTGAAAATCAAGGAAAACGATTCATTAAGCAGCACTCGTTTAGACTAGCAAACGATCAGCGTCTGATGGCGTTGCTATCCCCTTTTAAGGGTAAGATTGATGGAACAGGCTGCGGTCGGGGTGCCGGGTTATGTCGAGTCGCTGAAACGAGAACGCGACAGGTTCGTCGCACTTGCTTTCTGCGCGGCTGATCTGCTGTTCGAAGTTAATTCGCGCGATGAAATTTCATTCGCCGCGGGCGCCACCCTGTCGCTGCTCGGCCGCAATCCAAAAGAGTTGAACGGTACTTCGTTCATGGATTTGTTGGCGACCGGAGATCGCGCCATGGTGCGCGAACTGATCAGCGGAATGATACCTGGTACGCGGCTGGAACCAGTCCCGGTGCAGCTTAATGGCGCCAATGGGTCCTTCTTGCCGCTGTCGTTGATGGGATATCATATACCGGACTTACCGGGTTCGCACTATTTCGCGCTCAGGCTCGGATCGGCGGCCGTTGTAGGCTCTACCGCCCAGGGGCTGGAGCACGATCCCGAAAGTGGCCTGCTTGATCGCGAGTCATTTGCCGAGGTCGCGGGAAAGCAGATCCGCTCCGCCGCCGCGCAGGGCGAAACGCTGAAACTAACCATGTTCAACACAGGTGCGCTGTCTGATTTGCGCCGCCGGATGGGAGAAGAATCCGGCCGCGAACTGATGGAAACGCTAGGCTCCTGCTTACTGACAAATTCAGCCGGTGGCCAGGTTGCCGGGCGGCTGGACGACGACGCCTACGGCTTCGTCCATAAGGCCGCGCTGGATGTCGCCCAGATCACGAAGCGTATCGAAGGCATCGTCGGCGCCGCCGATCCAGAGGCTGGTGACATTTCGGTCAAATTTGGCACGGTTGACGCCGATATCGGCGAAATCACCGAGGCCGATTCGGTCCGCGTGCTGCTCTATACGGTGAACCGGTTCTGCGAGACAGAGGCCGGTGACTTCGACATTTCCAGCCTTGGCGAAAACGTCGAGCGCATGGCTCGGGAAACCGGCGAAAACCTGAACAATTTCCGCGCTCTCGTGCGGAACGGCAACTTTCAGATGGCTTTCCAGCCGATCGTCTCGCTCAAGGATGGTGATATACATCATTTCGAGGTGCTGGCCCGGTTCAACGACAAGATCGATCAGTCGCCGGAAAAAGTGATCGCCTTTGCCGAGAACACCGGCATCATTGCCGACTTTGATCTCGCCATGTGCAAACGGGCGATTGAATGGCTGCTGGCCGCCAACGCGCGCAACGAAAAACGCGTGCTCGCGGTCAACATATCGGGCCGGTCGATCGCCAACACCGCCTTCGTTTCAGCGCTGCACGATTTGCTGTCGCGCTATCGTTCGATGCACCACCAGATCATGTTTGAAATCACTGAATCGTCACATATCGACGACCTGCCGGCCGCCGACCGTTTCATCCAGGGGCTACGCCAGGCCGGTCATCAGGTGTGTCTCGATGATTTCGGCGCCGGGTCCGCGGCGCTCCGCTATCTTCATGCGCTCGAAATCGATGTGGTCAAAATCGACGGCCAATATGTCCGCAGCGCATCCGAGCGGCCGCGCAATCAGGCTTTTCTCAAGGCGGTGGTCGGGCTGTGTCATGATCTTGGCATTACCACGATTGCCGAAATGGTCGAGGATGTTGCCAGCGTGCGCATGTTGCGCTCCTGCGGCGTGCAGTACGGCCAGGGCTTCCTGTTCGGCAGGCCCGCCTTCGATATCTCAAGATTCAAAACCACACATAAAGAGCCCGAGCCGGATTCGAAGCTGGGCGCCAAGCTGACACCGCGCAGTGGAACTTCCGGCAGCGCGTTGCTTCGTTCCTGAAACCCTGAACAGGAAATTTCGCCCGCCATCATGTTTGCCCTGTTTGCGCCTCATACCGTGACCGAGAAGGAACGGCACAAAGCCGCCCGTTCTTTGTTCGCCGACGGGGGCGGGCTGGCCGATTGGCCGGGTCCCGCCGCCGTGCTGAACGCCAATGGCGGGGTCAGTATCGCCAACCAGGCGGCCAACGACCTTGCCGATATACTGGGGCTCGTTGATGACGGAGACATGGATCCCGCGCTAGCCGCGGCGATCCGCGCCGGCCACCCAACAACGGTGACACTGGAGTTGGGGACTGGTGACGAGATGCGCTACGTCTTCAATATTCTGCCGCTTGTGGCAGGCGAAAATGCACTGGTGCTGGGGCGCGATACCGCGCTGGAGAACGCGTTTCGCGACGCGCTCACCGAATCGCGTCAGCGCTACAAGGATCTGGTCGAAATCTGCGGCGATTTTTGTTGGGAAACCGGGCCCGAGGGACATTTTGTCTTCGTTTCGCCTCAGGGCGCGCTGGGCTACAGCGCCGAGGCGTTGGTCGGGCGTGAACCGAGCATGCTGATTGATAAGGTTTTCGCCGATTACGTGGACCTTCCTTTCACCACCCAAACTGGAATAGAGGCGGTCGATATCTGGGTGCGGAGTGCCGACGGCAACTCGGTCTGTCTTGAAACATCGGCGCTGCCGGTGCTCGACCGCGATGGCGCCTGGCGCGGCGCGCGCGGTGTCTGCCGTGACGTGACCGTGGAACGTGAACGGGAGACGGAATTTGGCCGCGTACAGATGCGCGAACGACTGATCGCGCACATCATGCGAGCAATCCGCGACGAGATGGAATCTGACCGCCTGTTAGATACCGCCGCCGCCGCCGTCATGCAGGCGCTCGGCGCCGAGGGCTGCGAACTATACGGTGTCGACGGCGACGGCGCGTTTTCGCTGGCCGCCCGATCTGGTCAGGATGGGCCCGACGATGCCGTTACCGCGGGCTCACTGGCGCGGGCGCGCGGTACCGATGGCGTTGTTGACGCTTTGCACGGAGACAAGTCCATACTCTGCATCACCACCTCGTTCCACCACGCGATCAATGGCGCACTGACGTTGTGGCGCACAGCCGACGGCGAAGGCTGGAGCGATGAAGATCGCGCGCTGGTTGCCGATGTCGCGATTCAGATTGGCATTGCCATCGAACAGACCCGCGCGCGGCTAGAGCTTGAATCCTTGTCGCGCACCGACGGGCTGACCGGGCTGCTCAACCGGCGGGCCTTCGCCAGCGAACTGGACGGGCGGCTGGCGCGAACATCCGGCGACAATACCGCTGGTGCGCTGTTCTATATCGACCTGGATAATTTCAAGTCTGTCAATGATTTACACGGTCACCAGAAGGGTGATGAAGTGCTGCGCGAGGTCGCGCGGCTGTTACGTGACAACAGCCGGCCCGGTGATCTGGTCGCCAGGCTGGGCGGCGATGAATTCGCCTTATGGCTCGACCGCACTAACGAGAACGCGGCGGAGGCGCGCGCCACGGTTCTGCTCAAGGCAGCGCTTTGTCTCGCGCCGTTTTCCGGTGCGCCGGACCGGCCCTTGGGCATTTCTGTCGGCGTCGCGGTGTGGCGACCGGTGAATAACGAGACGCTGGACGCGTTGACGCAGCGTGCCGATGCAGCGATGTACGCGATCAAGAACGAGGGCAAGAATGGATACGTGATCGCGCCGGCGGCCGCCGATGACAGCGACCAGCGGGGCAGTGTTTCGGTATGAGCAGGCCAGAGGACAGGCGGGCCAGCGGCCCCGCGCGAATGATCGAATACGATGAGGCCAAGCGCCTGGCCGGTGATCCATCGCCCGAACGTCGTGCCCGGCTGGCCGCGCGCGACGATATTCAGCCCGAGATCCTGTTTTTCCTGGCCAGTGATAAAGACCCGGTGGTGCGCGCCGCCGCCGCCGCCAATGATGTTACGCCGGTGCAGGTTGGGTTGGATCTGTCGCGCGATCCCGATGACGGGGTTCGCTGTTCGCTGGCCGAGCGCATCGGCCGTCTCGCCCCGGATCTGGATGATGCCGCGCTCGCCCATGTCAGCGATATTGTGAACCAGGTGCTTGAAACCCTGGCGCGGGACCAGATGGGGCGCGTACGCCGTATCCTGGCCGAGGCCATCAAGGACTCCGACACTGTGCCGCGCTCAGTGGTCAAAATTCTGGCGAGCGACGATGACGTTGGCATCGCGGCGCCAGTGCTTGAATTCTCGCCACTGCTCGATGATGAAATTCTGGTCGAGATCATTAAGGGAAGCCCGGCATCCGGTGCGTTGTCGGCGATTTCGCGCCGCGCCGGACTGGGCGCACCGGTGGCCGATGCGATCGTCGCCGCCGATGACGAGCCGGCGATTACCGAGTTGCTGTCAAATCAGGGCGCCCAAATCCGCGAGGAAACACTGGATCGTCTGGTGGACCGGGCCGTCGATTTCCCTGACTGGCAGGAGCCGCTGGTCCACCGCCCCGTCCTGTCGCCGAAGGCGGTCGGCCAGCTCGCCCGGTTCGTCGCCGACGCCCTGGTGCAGGATCTCAGCCGTCGCGGCGATCTGGATGCGGATACCGCGACCCTGCTGACCCGTGAGGTAAACGACCGGCTCGATGCCGAGGACGACCCGTGGGACGAGGAAACGGAACGCGAACCCGCCGACGAGCGCGCCCTGCGCCTGCTCAATGAAGGCAAGCTGGACGAGAAACTGCTGCTCGACCATCTCGGGCGTGGCGAACGCATGTTTGTGTCACACGGCGTGGCCCTGTTGTCCGACCTGCCGGAATCGGTGATTAGCAAGGCGATCTCGCTGGCCAGTGCCAAGGGCATCACCGCGACTGCCTGGAAGGCCGGGCTCAGCATGCGGACCGCGGTGCAGCTTCAGCTCAAGCTGGTCCGTCTTCCCCCGTCCAAGGTGCTGCGCCCCAAGGACAACGACGATTTCCCGATGACCGAAGACGAGATGGTCTGGCAGATCGAGTTTCTTGGCGGCTGATCCCCTAACCGGTGCTCGACCCCTGCCCGCTGTTCGACTACCGTACCCCGATGCATGACAGCGACAAACCTGCCAGTTGGCGTGCCCGCATTGGCACCGTGATCCCGGTCAGCAACACCACCAACGAGACCGAATTCAACCGGCTGAAGCCCGACGGCGTCACGGTTCATTTCACGCGCGTCCCATTGCATCCCGACCCGGCGGCGGACGATTTCACCACCATGCTGGACGATGTCGAGCAGGCGGCGAGCGAACTGGCCACGGCCGGCGCCGACGTGATCGCCTATGGCTGCACTTCGGGTTCGATGGTTTGCCCGGCCGACCGGCTGATCGGGCGCATGGAACAGGCCGCCGGGCGGCCGTCGCTCTCGACCGCGGGCGCGATTCTGGAGGCGCTGGGCGCGTTGGGTGTGCGCCGGATCGCCATGGCGACGCCCTATACCGATGCGGTCAATCAAAAGGAACGCGCCTTCCTGGAACGCAACGGTCATGAGGTCTGCGCCATCAAGGGGCTGGGGCTCGGCGGTTCGCTGGAAAAAATCCAGAAAATCTCCCGCGTGGCGCCGGCGGACGTTTATGACCATGCACGCTCGGTCGACAGGGCAGACGCCGAGGCGGTGCTGATCTGCTGCACCGATTTCGGCACCGCCGACGTGCTGCAGGCGCTGGAAGACGCGCTCGGCAAGCCGGTGCTCAGCAGCAATAGCGCCACCTTCTGGGCCGCGCTGCGCCGCGCCGGCATCCAAGACACCATCAAGGGCTATGGCAGCCTGCTGTCGGCATCGTTGGACACGTCCGCCACCGCAACCTAAGATTTTTCTTCGACTTGAATAAGGGGCCTCACGGTGGCCGGTGAACGCGTGCAAAGACGACTGGCGGCTATCCTCGCGGCCGACGTGGTCGGCTATAGCCGGCTTATGCACGAGGACGAGGCCGGGACGCTGGCGCGGCTGATGGGTCTGCGCCAGGAGCTGATCGAGCCCAAGGCCGATGAATTCGGCGGGCGCATTTTCAAGACCACCGGCGACGGGTTTCTCATCGAATTCCCCAGCGCGGTCGACGCGGTGCAACATGCCGTCGACGTTCAGGCCGAAGCTATGCGGCGTGGCGCGGACCTGCCCGAGGATCACCGCATGGAACTCAGGATCGGCATTACGCTGGGCGATGTCATGTTTGATGGCGATGACGTCTATGGCGATGGCGTCAACGTTGCGTCCAGGCTGGAGGGTATCGCCGAGCCGGGCGGCATTTACGTATCGCTGCTGGTGCGTGAAAGCGTGCGCAACAAGCTGGATGTCGCGTTCGACGATCTGGGCGAGCACTCGGTGAAGAACATTTCCGACCCCGTGCATGTGTTTCGCGTGGCGCTGGAGCCTCTAATGGCGGGGGGCGGGGATGCGGGGGCGTCCGAGGCAATGTTCCGCCGGCCCGCCAT
>JAZFSB010000151.1:0-7216 GCA_036445935.1 Alphaproteobacteria bacterium
CCAAATTAACCAACCTGCGGGGTAACCATAAAACCCGCTAAAACGTGCGGGTTTTGCGCAAGTGTGGCGTCAATTGTGGCGGAAACCCGAGGAATGCGCTGGGATAATCGTGGCTACACTCGAGCCGTGCACGACCCTTTTATTACAACAAAGGTTTATTGGTGGTTTGTGGTTGGGCGACGACTAGGCTCTCTTTTGAGCCCAATTCACACGATTCGTACCCAAAATTTCGAAGATATTCAGGGACGCCGGACAGCAGTGGATCGAGTCCGCCCATGGCGGAATTCAATTCGGGACTACAAGAGGGGAGGTGCCGGCGCGAAAAGCGGCTATTTCAGGCCGAAATCCTGAAACCGCTTGTTGAATTTGGCGACCTGGCCGTCTGTCGTGTTGAGTCGCTGTGCGCCGCCGGTCCAGGCGGGATGGCTCAACGGGTCGATGTCGAGCTTCATCGTGTCGCCGGGCTTGCCCCAGGTCGAACGCGTCTTGTAGGTCGTCCCGTCGGTCATGACGACGGTAATTTCGTGATAATCGGGATGAATCTCGGTTTTCATCGCTATCTCCTCGGGCGGGGCCGGGTTATAGCGCATGGCATGGCCTGGGCGCAAGACCCATTGCGCGGTCATTGATTGCGCGTTGACGCGCCCCCGGCTTGATGGTTGTTAGACCCCTATCCACTGATGTGGAATCGCTCCGGCCCGCTTCCCCTCCCGGCCACCCATAGGATTATCCCGTGGAAGGCCGGGAGGGGGAGCGGGAGCGGGCCGGAGCCGACTAATTCGGTTCATGATCAGGACAAGCCGGCGGAGAAGCATTCTTGGCGAGACGGGGAACAGAGGGCGCTGGCGATATCGGAGCGGGTCGCGCTCGCGGGCGGGTTGGCGCGCTGCGCGGCATGGCGCCCTATCTCACGCCCTACCCGTGGCAGATCGCGGGCGCGCTGGCGGCGCTTACGGTCGCCGCCTCGGCCGTGCTGGTCATGGGGATCGGCCTGCGCGCGTTGGTCGATCAGGGCTTCAGCGGCGGCGATACAGGGATGCTCGACCGGGCGCTGCAGGCGCTTCTGGTAATTGTCACCGTGCTGGCGCTGGCGACCTATGCACGGTTTTTCCTGGTCTCGTGGATCGGCGAACGGGTGGTCGCCGATCTCAGGCGCGACGTATTCAACCATGTTCTCGGTCTCAGCCCCGGCTTCTATGAGGTCACGCGGGTCGGCGAGGTGCTGTCGCGCCTGACCACCGATACCACCCTTCTGCAAACGGTGATTGGTTCGCAGGTCTCCGTCGCGCTACGCAATTTCCTGCTGTTCACCGGCGGCACCGTGATGCTGATGGTGACCAGTCCGCGGCTGACCGGGTTCGTCTTCCTGGTGGTGCCGGCGGTGGTGGTGCCGATCCTGGTATTTGGCCGGCGCGTACGGCGCTTGTCGCGCGACAGTCAGGACCGGGTCGCCGATGTCGGCGCCTATGTGGAGGAAACCCTGAACGCGGTGCGCACGGTTCAGGCATTTGGCCATGAAGCGGTCGACCGTCAGCGCTTCGGCGGGCGTGTCGCCGACGCGCTGGAGACCGCCGTGCGGCGCATCCGTGCCCGCGCGCTGCTCACCGCGACCGTCATGCTGCTGGTGTTCGGCTCGGTCGGGGTGATCCTGTGGCTGGGCGGTCACGATGTGCTGGCCGGGCGCATCACCCCGGGAGAACTGTCGGCCTTCGTGTTCTACGCCATCGTGGTGGCCGGGTCGGTCGGCGCGCTGAGCGAGGTGATCGGCGACCTGCAACGCGCCGCCGGGGCCAGCGAGCGGCTGATTGAACTGCTCGCCACCGAACCCGACCTGCGCGCGCCCGAGAATCCGACGCCGCTGCCCGAGCCCGCGACCGGACGGGTGCGACTCGCCAATGTCACCTTTACCTACCCGTCGCGCCCCGACGCTCCCGCGCTTAGCGATTTTACGCTCGACGTGACGCCGGGCGAGACGGTGGCCTTGGTCGGCCCGTCCGGCGCTGGCAAGTCGACTGTGTTCCAGCTTCTGCTGCGCTACTACGATCCGTCGCGGGGCGCCGTGTCGGTCGATGGCGTCGATCTCGCCCGCGCCGATCCGGCCGAGGTGCGCGCCCGCATCGCCATCGTGCCGCAGGACGCCGTCATCTTCGCCGCCGATGCCTGGGAAAATATCGGCTATGGCCGCCCCGACGCCGACCATGACGCCATCCGCGCCGCCGCCGACGCCGCCGAGGCGAGCGATTTCCTGGACCCCCTGCCGCAGGGGTTTGGCACTTTCCTGGGTGAAAAGGGGGTTCGGCTGTCGGGCGGTCAGCGCCAGCGCATCGCCATCGCCCGCGCCATCTTGCGCGATTCACCCCTGCTGCTGCTCGACGAAGCAACCAGCGCGCTCGATGCCGAAAGCGAACGCAAGGTGCAGGGCGCCCTGGAAGGGTTGATGAAGAACCGTACCACCATCGTGATCGCGCACCGGCTGGCCACCGTGCTCAAGGCCGACCGCATCGTGGTGATGGATCATGGTCGCGTGGTCGCCGTCGGCAGGCACGAAGAGCTGATCGCCCAGGACGGTCTCTACGCCCGTCTCGCCGCCCTGCAATTCGACACCGACTTTGGTTCCGCCAACGGCCGTGACGCCGCGGAATAAAAATTTACCGCCCGGTCAGTTTGAATTCGATGCGCCGGTTGCGGCTCAGCGCCTGGGGCGAGTTGCCGGTGTCAATTGGCCGATGCTGGGCAAAGCCGGTGGCGGCTAGCCGGTGTGGCTGCAGACCAAGTGAGATCAGGAATTTCACTACCGAGATGGCGCGCGCCGCCGACAGTTCCCAGTTGGACGGGAATTGCGCTGTGCGGATCGGCAGCCGGTCGGTGTGGCCATCGACCCGCAGCACCCAGTCGATCTCAGCGGGAATGCGCGCGGACACCTGCTTCAGGGTTTCGGCCAGTTGCGCGATCTGGGTCTGACCCTGGGGGGCGAGATCGGCCGAGCCGGACGGGAACAGCACCTCGGACTGAAACACGAAACGGTCGCCTTCGATGCGTACGCCCTTGATGTCGCCCAACGCCTCGCGCAGCCGGCCGAAGAATTCCGAGCGGTAGCGCGCCAGCTCCTCGACCTTGCTGGCCAGCGCCGCGTTAAGCCGACTGCCGAGATTGACGATCTGGACGTTCTGATCCCTCGACTTCGCCTCCGACGCCTCCAGGGCGGTGAGCAGGCGGGCGAGCTGCTGGCGCATGGCGGCGATCTGGCGGTTCAGCAGATTGACCCGCGCGCGCGCCTTGGTTGAAAGTTGTTTTTCCGACTCCAGCGCCGCAGTCGATTGCTGCCCGGACCGCCGCAGTTCCGCAAGCCGTACCGTTGCCTGATCGATTTCCTTTTGGGCCAGTGCGGTGCGTTCCTGTTCGCTCGACAGCCGGGCCTCAAGCGCCTTGGCGCGGTCGCGCTCGGCGGTCAGTTGCACGCGGTTTTCATCCAGCGTCGCGGCTAGGCTACCCACTCGCGTTTCCAGTTCGGCGCGGACCTTGCGCAGTGCCGCTATATCGCGGCGCAGGATTTCCAGATTGGCAAGCTGGGTGGTGATTTTTTCGCGATCCGCCTCGATGGTCTTGAACGCATCGACCAGATCGGCGTCGGCCTTGTCGGCGCGGGCCGACGCGGCGGCAAGCTGTTCGCCCATCCGGTCGCGTTCAGTGGTGCGCGCGGCGAGCAGGGCGGCAAGTTGGTCGCGTTCCTCGTTCAGCCCGACGAGCTGGGCCGAAAGCTGGTCGCGCGCCGCCGTCGAGCTTTGCAATTCACCCGACAGCAGCCCCAGATCACCTCGCAACCGCGTGTTGGATTCGCGTTCCAGCGACAGCATGTCGGCAAGCTCGGCCACTTCGCGGTTCAACCGGTCGAGCGCCTCGTTGCGGCCCGACAGGATCTCCGACAGGAAATACTGCGCCAGCGTGAACAGCATCAGCAGGAAGATGATGATGATCAGCAGGGTCGAAATGGCATCGACGAAGCCCGGCCAGATATCGGGAACGGCGCGGCGGCGGACGCGCGAAGCCATCTAGATTAATTTCCGCTTTTGCGGAAGCGCACCGGCCCGCTCCGCCACGTGAACGTAAGATCGTCGGCTCATTGCCGCCCGCGTTCGGCGATAGCCGCCATCGTGCGGGACAGCACGCGAATTTCGTTGCGCAGTTCGGAGACCATCTCGGTGCGGCCGGTGGACATCTCTTCCAGCAGCCGCGCGAGATGCAGATCAATATTACGTATGCCGGTACGCATCGCATCGTCGCCCGCGCTTATCTGGGGCTGAGACATGCCGCTTTCCGCGATGTGCGCGATCAGTGGTCTGATTTCCAGCTGGCTTTCGGCCAGCTTTACCATCAGCGACTGTTCCATGCGCATCTGTTCGGTCAGCACCGATAGTTTTTCGGTCAACGCAACGACCCCGGAATCGGCTGAAATGCGCCTTTCCTCGCCGCGTTCCAGGGTTCGCTGAAGCTGTTCCAGCCCGTCCGCCGTCTGTTCCAGCAGGGCCTGGACATAGGCCGGCACGCCCTGATCGGATTCAACCCCGCCGATGCCGCTGGCGAGCCGCGTCTGGCCGGCCAGCCAGTCTTCGAGATCATTGAAAAACCGGTTTTGCGCCTGGCCGGCCTGAAGTTCCAGAAAGCCCAGCACCAGCGAGCCGGCTAGTCCGAACAGCGATGAGCTGAATGCCGTGCCCATCCCGTTGAGCGGCGCGCGCAGACCGGCCTGAAGCTCGCCGAACACGGCCCCCAGATTGCCGTTGCCGCCGACTGACAGACGGCCGATCACGTCGCCGACCGCCGAGATGGTCTGCAGCAATCCCCAGAAGGTGCCGAGCAGGCCTAAAAAGATCAGCAGTCCGATCAGGTAGCGCGACAGGTCACGTGATTCCTCGAGCCGGGAGGCAATGCCATCGAGCACGGATCTGAGCGCTATCGCCGACAGGCTGAACCGGCCCTTGCGCTCGCCCAGCATCGCCGCCATCGGCGCCAGTAGACGCGGCGCCTCCTGCATCGACAGGCCGGGGCGGTTGGTGCGGAATCCCTCGATCCAGGTTTCCTCATGCATCACCGCGACGACCTGACGGAAGATATAGCCGATGCCGAGAACCAGCACGCCAAGGATCAGCCCGTTCAGCGCCGGGTTGGCCATAAAAGCGTCTGTCAGGGGGGCGCCCAGCACGACGACCAGCGTGGCCACCACGATCAGGAAGAGCACCATGCGAATAAGATAGCGCCGGAGGCCGTTCATGCGTTTCTAGATCCCGTCAACCCGCTCATCGCCGCGTCGTCGACGGGCGCGGCGGCCCACGTTCATCGCCGAACAACCTTCAGGTCGATCCGGTCCGGTGGCCCGGCCGTCGATTTATTGCCCAGCGCGCGCACGTCGATACGTGTGCTGCGCACGCCCCGGCTGATCAGGTAGGACCGCGCCGCCAGCGCTCGCGACAGCGACAGCCGGCGCGCCTGGCTGGCAGACGTGGTTGCACCGCCGGCGTAAGCGAGAAGCTGGATACGCATCGCGGTGTCGGATTTCATGGAGTCCGCGACGCGCTTCATGCTCGCCGTCGCGGCGGTGTTCAGCTTGGCTGAGCCGGCGTCGAAAAGAACCTGGACGTTGCGTGGAAGCGCCCGCGTGGCCGTCTTGCGGGGCACGGATGCGGTCCTCACCGGCTTGGGCCGCGCAGGCTTGGCCCGCACGGGTTTGCGCGGCGCCGGCTTCGGTTTCGCGACTCGCTTGGGTGCCGGCTTGGGCTTGGCGACAGGTCTCGGTTTGATTACCGGTTTTGATGTTGGCGCGGGCGGCGGCATCCCTACCGCCGGGGCGGTGGGCAGCGCGGGGGGTGGCGGCAGGCTGGCGACCGCCGATGGCGGGGTCGGCGCTTTTGGCACGGGCGTCAATGGTACGGGCATTGGCGGCATGGTCGGCGCCTTGGGCGGTGTCGTTGGCGGCGGAATGCGCGTTCGGACAATTCGCTCGGGGCTGGCGCGTCTTGGCGCGCTCGCTGTCTTGCGCCGCGAGACTTTTGCCGTCTTTCGCCGGGGCGTCGTCCGGCGGGCCGTGCGGCGTTTTCGCTTGGTCGCTTTCCGGGTGGCGCGCTTTTTGCCAGGTTGGGTCAGCACGACGCGTCCGGTCGGTATCATGGCGCTTCCACCGCGCAGCACCGGAAAGCGCGGTGCGCCCGCTTCGCGCGTCTTGACGCGCTGCCGGACGTTACCGCCAAGCAGCAGCGAGGGCAGGGTCGGCGCCCGGCCGAGTGACTCAAGCACCCCGTAATCGACCGACACGCTGGGCCTCGTGGCCCGGCCAATAGTCTGTTGCGCGCCAAGCGGTGTAGCCATCAGGGTTATCATCAGGCTCAAGAGCAGGGCCGGCCCCCACCGGGGAGCGGAGCCACCATCCGTGCGATTCACCACAGGTTTCACGATAAGCGCCTTATGCAAAGGGAATAATCGCAAGCGTATCATAACCTATCCCCCCGAATCACGGCAACAGATTGCCGGGCGGATCAGACTTGGCGCGCGGCCTTGTGTGCTTCGCGCAATATGTTGCCGACCGGCTTGAACAACCGGTCGTTGCTCGCCAGTATCGTGCCGCCATTGAGCGGGTCGTCGCGGCCCGAAATTTCGCTGACGAAACCGCCTGCTTCGCGTACCAGCAGGATGCCGGCGGCGACGTCCCAGGGCGCAAGGCCAATTTCCCAGAACGCATCGAAACGTCCGGCGGCGACATAGGCAAGATCAAGCGATGCCGCGCCGAAACGCCTGATCCCCGCTGTCCGGTCCATCATCGGCTCGAGCACGGCCAGCATCTCCCGCTTGCCGGGCCGGTCGGCGAAGGGAATGCCGGTGGCGAGAACCGCGTCGCTCAAAAGCTCGCGCGCCGAGACCCTGAGCCGCCGATTGTTGTTGACATAGGCGCCGATGCCCTTGGCCGCCCAGAACGCCTCGTCGCGCAGCGGTTCGTAAACCAGCGCGGCGATGATCTCGCCGTCCTGTTCATGCGCGATCGAGATGGCGAAATGCGGAATGCCATGTAGGAAGTTGGTGGTGCCGTCCAGCGGATCGACGATCCAGCGCTCTGTGGCCCCCACGGCGCCGGCGATGGCGCCAGCTTCTTCCAGCAGCATGGCGAAGCCGGGTCTTGCCTTGCCCAGTTCGCGGCGCAGGATGTCTTCCGCCCGCCGGTCGGCTTCGG
>JAZFSB010000152.1:0-7365 GCA_036445935.1 Alphaproteobacteria bacterium
AGCGCGCGCCAGATCTCGGTGCGCGGCATATCGCGGTCGACCACGGCGATGATCAGCTTGTGCAGGCTGGTCAGCGGCTCATGGGTGGCGACGTGGCGGATGCCCTTGATGCCGAGATGGTCGCGCAGATGCTCAAGCTGGGCGGCTTCGTAGGCCGGACGCTTGATGGCCGACGATTCCGACGGCGTCACCTGGCTGATCCAGGACACCATCACCGCATCCTTGCGCCGGGTGATCGCGGTCACGTCCATGAAGCCGTTATATTCCTGAAGGTTGACGTGGCCGTGGCTTTCGCCGAACGGCGCCTCGGGTTCCAGCAGATCGGTGGAGATATAGCCCTCGATGACGATTTCGGCCTCGGCCGGGACCAGCAAATCGACGGTCTTGGCCTTGACCACGTTGAGCGGCTTGCCGGCCAGCCCGCCGGAGATGTCGAACTCGTCGTATTTTTCCGGCACCTTCTGCACGGCGGTAAACGACACCACCGGCGGTGCGCCGATGACGATGGCGCAGGGCATCGGCTCGCCGCGCTTTTTGTATTCCTCCCAGTGCATGTAGCCGCCGGTGCGCAGCTCGATCGACGGGTTGAAGCCGACCCGGTTGGGGGCCTTCACCATCGAGCGATAATTGCCCATGTTCTGGATGCCGGTTTCGGGATCCTTGGTGATGAAGTGCGAGGCGGCGAAATAGGGTGCGTTGTCCCAGCCCGGCGACGAGATCGGCACGGGAATCTGGTCGACCCCATGCCCGTTCAGAAGGTCGGCGCCCTCATGGACGATGTCATGGCAGGGCGCGTCGTCGAACGGGACTTCATTGGGCTTGATCGGGTTGTTGAGCGCGCGGATCCAGGTTTCCTTGATCTCCGACAGCTCACAGCGCATGCCGAGCTGGTAGACCGCGCTGTTGGCGGCCAGTCCGCAGACCAGAACCGGGATGTCGTACTTGCGTCCCTTGGCGTCGGTGACGTTGTTGAACAGCCACGCCTTGCGGTCTTCCTCCTCGACCCCGCCGCGATACTGCCAGCGCACCAGCGGGTGCATCTCGGTATCCTTGTTGATCTCGCGATCGACCTCGAACAGCAGCCCGGCGCGGCGCAATTCCTCGATATGTTCGTGCAGGTCGGTATAGCCGCGATCGTCCGCTGTCTGCTGCTTGATCTTCGTCGCCATACCGGTATTTCTCCAAATTTTTATGTAATATCAGAAGGTTATGATCTGATACTTATGTTGATTATAAACCGTTCGAACGGCTTCCCGCGACGGCGAGTGCGCAGTTTATGGACGCGTTTCCTCAAGTCAATACGCTACCGTATGGTCGGGACCTATCCCGAGGTCAGGACCGGGCTCCTGAGTGTTTCCGACCCCAGCGGCGCCACCAGCATTTCGTGCTTGCGCCGGGCCAGTTCCAGCCGGTCATTGATCCGCGCCCCGCCGCTATGCAGGAATTCGGCGCTGATCACCGCCATGTAGGTTTCCGCGCGCACCTCTGCCTCGCCATCCATGAAGCCGAGCTCGCGGAACTGTTCGGTGAGAAAGTGCCGGCGATGCGCGTCCTCCTGGGCGATGCGGCGGGCGACATCGGGATGGCGCTGGGCCCACAGGCGCAGCGCCGCCGCCTGGCCGCGCGTGCCGCGCGTAATCCCGCGCTCGATCACCCGCCAGATGCGCTCGGCCGGATCGGCCGCGCGGTCCGGGAAGTCCGGCCGGCTTTCCTCGCGCAACCCGAACCAGCGGTCGAGCAGCGCCGTGACAAGCGCCTGTCGGTCCTTGAAATGCCAGTAAAAACTGCCCTTGGTGACGCCGAGCCGACGCGCCAGCCGCTCGACCCGCACGCCCTCGATACCGCTCTCGCCAAGCGCCTCCCAGGCGGCGTCAATCCAGTCCTCGCGGCTGCGGCTCACTCGTCCGCGTCCAGGCGCGGCACGTCGCGAATCGAGGTATTGGGGGCGACGTCGTTGCGCCGGAGCTGGGCGCTGCGCCGCCCGTTCTCCAGGTAGCCGCCATCGGCGGCGCGTTTTGCCATCTCATCCCATTCTTCCGACCAGTCGCCCAGCGAATAGCCGTGCCATGGCGCTTCGGGTTTTAGCGGCGGCAGGCCAAGCTGCTCCCATAGATCCTTGGCATGTTCCATATATTCGCGCTTGGGCAGGGCGATCGGCGGCATGTCGGCCTTCAGCGTGGCGTCGATCAGCATGCTGGCTTCCTCGCGGCCGGAGCGCGTGTCGCTTTTCGGCCCGTGCCCCTTGTCGCGATGCGGCAGGATCTGCACGTCGAGCGCCGGGTTGGCGCGGTAGGCCAGCGCCCACAGCACCGCGTCGCCGTTATCGGGGTCGATATCCTCGTTGACCGCGATCACATACTTGCCGACCGACGCGTTCAGCGTCGCCGCCCCGTAGAGCGCGCGCCACACCTCGGTGGTCGGCATGGTGCGGTCGCACACCACGAACAGGACGCGGCGGATATTGGTCAGCGGCTCATGCATGGCGACCCGTTTGACGCCCTTGATGCCGAGTCCGTCGCGCAGGTGGTCCGTCCAGATCGGCTCATAGGCAACCCGCTTGATGACGGAAGATTCCGACGGCGTGACCTGGCTGATGATCGAGGCGATGACCGCGTTTTTGCGGTGGGTGATCGCCGTCACCTCCATGATGTTGTTGTAATCCTCAAGCGCGACGTGTCCGTGGCTTTCGCCGAACGGCGCCTCGGGTTCCAGATATTCGGGATCGATATAGCCCTCGATAACCAGTTCGGCCTCGGCCGGCACCAGCAGATCGACTGTCTTGGCGCGCACCACGTTGATCGGCGCGCCGACGATGCCGCCGGCGACCGCCATCTCGTCGACCCCCATGCGCAGCTTCTGCGGCGCGCAATAGGCCAGGGCGGGCGGACAGCCGATGACGATCGCCATCGGCATCTTTTCGCCGCGGGCCTGGTATTTGCGCCAGTGCGTGTAGCCCTCCGCCCCGCCGGCGCGGGCCGACATGCGCACGGCAAGCCGCCGGGGCGCTTTCAGCCCGGCGCGATAGGTGCCCATGTTCTGCACCCCGGTTTCGGGGTCGCGGCTGATGCAGCCGGTAGCGGTGAAATAGGGCGCGCTGTCGAAGCCGGGCGTCGAAATCGGGATCGGCAGCGCATCCAGCCCATGGCCCTCTCCGTCGAGCGCGTCGCCTTCTATCACCACATCGTGGCACGGCGCCTCGGTCACTTCGCGGGGCGGGATCGGATTGGCGATGGCATGGCTCCAACGCGCGCCGATCTCTGATTCGTCCACCCCCATGCCGAGGCTGTAGATCGCGCGGTTGGCCGCCAGCACGCCGATTGCCACCGGCAGGTCGTAGCCGCGCCCGCGCGAACAGGTGATATCCTTGAACAGAAACGCCTTGCGCTCGGCCTCCGGGATGCCGCCTCGGAACTGCCAACGCACCAGCGGGTGCATCTCAGTGTCCTTATTGACCGGCTGATCGATGACGCGCAGCAGCCCGGCCTCTTCCAGCGCCTTCAGATGGTCCTGCAGATCGGGATAGGGCTTACCGCCCCAGCGCCCCTTGCCCTCAGCCGCCGGCGTCGCCGACTTATCCTCAACCGTGGTCGCCATGCGGCCGTCTCCCTACCCGCCACCGGACACGCGTCCGGCAAAACTATACGTAAGCGTATGGTAGAGAAATCTATAGGACGCCCGCCGGCCGATCAACGGTGGCAGACGTAGCGGCTGCTGGGCTTACGCCGTTTCGTTTTCCGGCCCCCGCCAATTAAATGGCGCGAAGTGGCCATTCGTCAGTCCACTTTCGTCGTCCCAATCGATGCCAAACGCGTGGATATGGCTTCGCGTTGACTTTGCGAGAGCCAATCGGCTGTTGGCGGGGTGACCCAGGTTGTCGAGATAAATCGGCTCCTCTGGTCGTTTTCCGCCAGGGACGCCACTGATCGCCTGATCGACCGAATTTCCAATTAACAGCGAGTATTCCATGCCGCTACCGTCGAATTCGACCGGCAAATATTCAAAACCTTGAAATTCCGAAGTCCTCAAGGCGAATCTTCCGGGTGGGCCGCCCACTTTTCCGGATGAGATGGTTCCAAGAGCATCGCGCTGCGCGTTATCCGCTCTTTCATCGACGATCACACCGAGCCTCCAGTTGCCTTCAACCATCGGCCCTGGCGTACGAAATACAACGACGAAGGCAAGACCATCGAGAGCGATATCGTTGAAGTGGCCTTTTTCAATTTTGAACGCCATCGCCGCGATGCATTCACCCCGTGTCGGGCGAGCATGGGAATGACTCTCGGGACAGGGGCAGAGAAAGTCACAGTTGCAGGTCTCGAAGTACTGGCCGGAAAGTTCCCACCGCGTTTCCGCCATCGCCATTTCCTCCTGAGTCAAACGACCTAATGCCGTGCCCGAATCCAAACAGTTTGGCGCGTCCAACTGTATGGATGTGTTGTGAGAGAGTCCATCAAGCCCGACGGTATTGATTTTCAATCCCATGACGTTCGCCTAACCTGAACGATACTGGCGGGAAACGAGAGATACGCGGTGCGAAAGTCCGGGTCCCGGAAGCTTATTTATCCGCGCGCGGCCCGCCGTGCCGAGAGTGAGCGAAACGCTTATGCAGGATAGTTACTCGCCACTACAGGTGATATTGCGCCGCGATCGGTTGATCGTGGTCGCCAGCCTGACGATAATTATCGCGCTGTCCTGGGCGTATATCCTAACGGGCGCGGGTATTGACTCAGACAGCGGCAGGATGTCGGCCGTAATGTTGGCCCGCCCCAGTTGGAATGCGGGCTATGCCCTTCTCATGGCGTTTATGTGGTGGGTGATGATGCTCGCCATGATGTTGCCCAGCGCGACGCCTATGATCCTTCTGTTCACGGCGGTCAATGCCAAGAGCGAGGACGGCTCTCGCCTGGCGGGCGCGGCCTTTGTTATTGGCTACGCCCTTGCATGGGCAGGTTTCAGCGCCGCTGCGACAACGTTGCAATGGGGCTTGGAAATGGGCGGCCTGTTAACGTCGGCGATGGCGTCAAGCAGCCTGCTCCTTGGTGGCGGATTGCTTGTCGCCGCCGGTGTCTGGCAGCTCACGCCACTTAAGCATGCCTGTTTGCGCCATTGCCGCTCGCCGCTCCATTTTCTTTCTCACGGTTGGCGAGAGGGCGCGGACGGCGCCTTGCGCATGGGCCTCGAACATGGAGCGTTCTGTTTGGGTTGCTGCTGGGTCTTAATGACGATTTTGTTCTATGGCGGGGCAATGAATCTGTGGTGGATCGCCGGCCTGGCGTTCTATGTACTGATCGAGAAGCTTGTCCCGGCGGGACACCGGATTGGTCGAGGCTTGGGCGTTTTGCTGATTGTATGGGGTCTTTTTGTGATCGCCGCCGCGCCATGACTGCCGGTTCGGCCTGATTTCAATCCAAGCAAACACCAAGAGACACGCTTGCAGGCTTCCCTCAATTCACCGGCGGCAGTTCGGCGGCTTCCTTGCCGGCGATGCGGCCGGTGACGAAGCATTCGGCGATATTGCCGCCGGCAAGATAGAGGTGCCCGAAGGACGAGCCCATTTCGCCGGCCGCGAACAGGCGGGGGATCGGCTGCTCATCGACACCGATAATGCGCTGTTTGGCGTCATGCACCGGGCCGCCCTGGGTGTTCGACAGCACTGGCCAGATTTGCCCGCCATAATAAGGCGGGCGCTGGATTTTCATCATGGTGCCGCCGGGCCGGCCGAGCTCGGTATCGTTTTTCGCCGCGCACATCGCGTTCCAACGCTCAACCGTCGCCTCGGCGGTGTCTGGATCCAGCCCGAAAGCGGCCGCCAGTTCACCGATGGTGTCGGCCACCTTGAGGATGCCCTCCTCGACCTCCTTCAGATTGTCCTGGCTCCACACATAGTCCATTTCGCGATCGTTATAGGCCGGGTTGCCCATCGGAAAACGCCGCCGGCCGAGCTCGTCGAAGATCATCAGCGCCGGGATACGCGGGAAGCTCTGGGTGACGGGATCGTAATGCTCAAGGTCACGCCAGCCGGTATCCAGCACATATGGCGGAAACTCGTTCATGAAACGCTGGCCATCCTGATCGATAATGATCCACGGCGCCTGAACCACGGCGCGCGCCTCCTTGCCCGGGATCCAGTCGGGGAAGCGCTTGACCCTTATACCCAGCGGATGAACATCGCGGTCGGGATGCAGGAAACCGTAAGAACCATGCAAATGCCACATGTGCCACAGCTTGGCGCCGAGCGACTGGGCCATTCGAATGCCGTCGCCGGTATTGCCGCTGTTGGCGGCCGAGGCCACGGGCATGATCTGCCAGTACTGTTTTTGCATGTCGGGATTGGCCTCGAACCCACCGCAGGACAGGATCACCCCGCGCCGCGCCTTGATACGCCGGCGCTCTCCATCCGGGGTCTCGATCTCAACACCGCGGACCTCGCGCCGTGGCGTCGAGATCAGCTTTTTCACCGGTGTATCGAGCCGAACCTCGATGCCGCGCTCCTCGACATTGCGCCTCAGCATGTGAAATACCAGCGGCCCGCCGGGCCGACCCTTGACCTGGGGATAGGACTGGGCCGGATCGAAATTCGGCAAAGCCGTGACCTGGGTATAGTAGAACGAATCCTCACCGGGCAGCGGGTAGTTGCCGCCGCGTTCGCGGATCATGAATTCGGCGCCGGTGACCTCGGACAGCTTGCGGACATAGGCTTCCAGATGCTGCATCCCGTCGGCCAGCGCGCGCAGCACGGCATCGTCGGTGCGCCCGGCATTGGTCGCCTTCAAATAGGCGAAGGCGCCGTCGGGATTGCGCGTCGAGCACACCGCCCCGTGCGAGCAGATCGAAATACCGCCGGGATCAGGCATCTTTTCAAGCACCAGCACGCGCGCGCCGGCATCATGCGCCTCGATCGCCGACACACCGCCCGCGAACCCGAAACCGACCACGACGACATCGACTTCTTCATCGAATTCGGTCCAGTCGGTCGCCTCGGAAGAAATGTTTTCCGCCACTTGATCCCTCTCTCTCATAATCCGCGCCGCGCATCTTAAGGCAAAGCGCGTCTCCGGCAACCGGGTCGTCCGCGCACCCTTGACCTTCCACGATCCCGAGGTGATGCTGGCAGCAAGGCAATATCCATAAGGGAGATCTAGATGAGACGTTTACCAATTTTAGCCGTAACGGCCGGGGCAATCGCCGCGTTTTCCGGAACGGCAATAGCTGACAGCTTTTATAAGGACAAGACAGTCCGGATCATCGTGCCGTCGGGCAGTGGCGGCACCTATCACCTCTATTGCCAGATTCTGTCCCGTCACCTGGGAAGATTTCTAGGCAAAAACACCCGGGTGATTACGCAGAACATGCCGGGCGCGGGCG
>JAZFSB010000153.1:0-3420 GCA_036445935.1 Alphaproteobacteria bacterium
TCGCACGACATGCGCAGCGCGCCCGATTTGAGCTCGCCGGCAACATAGTCGGCCGGCTCGCCATCGGCCGCCATCGCCTGTTTGCCGACCTCCAGCGGGTTGGCCTGGAGTTGTGGCGCGGAAGGCAGCCAGCCCATGCGTTCGGCACGGACGTTGAAGTCGATCCACGCGCCGTCCCATGGCCCCGCCGGGGCCGTCGGCGACCGAATTTCCGAAACCTCAAGCGTTTCGTAACGCCACTGGTCGGTATGGGCGTACCAGAAGGACGTCGAGTTCATGTGGCGCGGCGGCCGGTTCCAGTCCAGCGCGAAGGCCAGAGGCGCCCACCCGGTCTGCGGCCGCAATTTTTCCTGGCCGACATAATGCGACCATCCGCCGCCGGACTGGCCGACACAGCCGCACATCACCAGCATGTTGATGATGCCGCGGTAGTTCATGTCCATGTGGTACCAGTGGTTCAACCCAGCGCCGAGGATGACCATGGACTTGCCGCGGGTCTTTTCCGCGTTCAGCGCGAATTCGCGCGCGACGGTGATAATCTGTTCGCGCGGGACCTCGGTGATCCGCTCGGCCCAGGCCGGCGTATAGGGCACGTCTTCGTCATAAGAGGTCGCGACATGATCACCGCCGAGACCGCGGTCGAGCCCGTAATTGGCGACGAACAGGTCGAACACCGTGGTGACCAGCGCGTCGCCATCACTTAGCGCTACCGTCCTGGCCGGGACATTCCGGACCAGCACGTCGGGATGATCGGTGCCTTCGAAATAGTCGTGCTTGCGATTGCCGAAATAAGGGAAGCCGACATTGGCGATATTGTCGTGATCATCGTCCTGGATCAGCGACATCAGCAACTCGACATCGTTGCCGCCGGCGTCCTTCGCCTCGAGGTTCCACTTTCCCTGATCGCCCCAGCGGAAACCGACGGAACCCAAGGGAACGGTGATTTCCCCGGTCTTGCGATCGATGCCGACCGTCTTCCAGTCGGGATTGCTGTCCTGTCCGAGATTGTCGGCAAAGTCGGATGTCCGCACCAGCCGATCGGGAATGTAATGTCCGTCGCGCTTCACCAACCGGACCAACAGGGGCATATCGCTGTAGCGCCGGCAATAATCCTCGAAATATTCGGCCTGACGGTCGAGATGGAATTCGCGCAGGATGACGTGGCCGAACGCCATGGCAAGCGCCGCATCGGTGCCCTGCTTGGGGTGCAGCCACATGTCGGAGAACTTGGCGGCTTCGCTGTAATCAGGCGAGACCACAACGCTTTTGGCGCCCTTGTAGCGGGCCTCTGTATAGAAATGCGCATCGGGCGTGCGGGTCTGCGGGACGTTCGAGCCCCATAGCATGAGAAAGCCGGAATTGTACCAGTCGGCCGATTCCGGCACGTCTGTCTGCTCGCCCCAGGTCTGTGGCGAGGCCGGCGGCAGATCGCAATACCAGTCGTAGAACGACATGCAGACACCGCCCAGCAGCGACAGGTATCTGGAGCCCGCCGCGTAGGAAACCATCGACATCGCCGGAATTGGCGAAAAGCCGATAACCCGGTCGGGCCCATATGTCTTGGCGGTATAGGCGTTGGCGGCGGCGATGATTTCGGTCACCTCGTCCCAGTCGGCCCGGACCATGCCACCCTGGCCACGGATCTTGACCCACGACGCCCGCGTGTCGGGATCCTCTACGATCGATTTCCAGGCGGCGACCGGCGCCATGCTGACGCGCGCCGCGCGCCACGCCTTAATCAAGCGTGAGCGTATCAGCGGGTATTTCACCCGGTTGCTGGAATACAGATACCAGCTATAGCTCGCGCCGCGGCTGCAACCGCGCGGTTCGTGATTGGGCAGATCGGGGCGGGTGCGCGGATAATCGGTCTGCTGGGTCTCCCAGGTGACGATCCCACCCTTGACGTAAATCTTCCACGAGCACGACCCGGTACAGTTTACGCCATGTGTCGAGCGCACGATCTTGTCGTGCTGCCAGCGCTGCCGGTAGCCCTCTTCCCAGCCCCGGTCCTCGCGCGTCGTGACACCGTGCCCGTTAGCGAAGCTGCCGGTTTCCTTACTGGTAAAGAAGTTCAGACGATCAAGCAGTTGGCTCATAGCTGCCTCTCCTTCATTCGGCGGGGGATGGTTTCGGGCCCAAACGCTCGACTTCATGCAACACCCCGCCGCGCCGCGTATAGACGAACCAGGTAATCAGCGCGCAGCTCACATAGAAGATCATGAAAGCCCACAGCGCCGCCGACGGGCCGCCGGTCGCCACTATGGATGTGCCGTAGGATTTCGGAATGAAGAAGGCCCCGTAGGCCGCGATCGCCGAGGTGAAGCCGATAATCGCCGCCGACTCCATCTCCGACTGGCGCAGCTTTTCTTCCCGCGTGCCGCCCGGCATCAGCCGGTCGATTTCCTGGCGCATGATCACCGGGATCATCTGGAAGGTCGACGCGTTGCCGATACCCGTCGCCAGGAACAGCAGCATGAACATCGCGAAGAAGCCCCAGAACGCGCCCGGCTGTTCCTTGATGCCGATGAAATAGAGCACGCCACCGACGGCCAAGATCATCAGGAGAAACGTCCAGAGCGAAACCCGGGCGCCGCCGTACTTGTCCGACACCCAGCCAGTCGCCGCGCGCGACAGCGCGCCAACCAGCGGGCCGAGGAACACGTATTGCAACGAGTCGACCTCGGGGAACTGGGTCTTGGCAAGCAACGGGAAACCCGCGGAATAGCCGATGAACGAGCCGAAGGTGCCGGTATAGAGCCAGCACATGATCCAGTTGTGCTTGCGCTGGAATATGACCGCTTGGTCCTTGAACGACGCTTTCGCCGACTCGATGTCGTTCATGCCCCAATAGGCCGCGATGGACGCGATCAGCAGGAACGGCACCCAGACGAAGCCTACGTTCTGCATCCAGATCTTGGTGCCCGCGCTGGTCGTCTGCGGCTCGCCGCCGATCGCGCCGAACACGCCGGCCGTGATCACCAACGGCACCACGAACTGCATGACGCTGACACCGGCATTGCCTAGACCCGCGTTAAGGGCCAGCGCGTTGCCTTTCTGTGCGCGCGGGAAGAAGAAACTGATATTGGCCATCGACGACGCGAAGTTGCCGCCGCCCAGGCCGCATAGCAGCGCCAGCACGATGAACAGGAAGTAGGGCGTCGTCGGATCCTGGACCGCATAGCCGATGCCGAAGGCCGGGATCAGCAGCGAGGCGGTCGATACAGCGGTCCACATGCGCCCGCCGAATATTGGCACCATGAAGGAATAGAAGATCCGCAAGGTGGCGCCGGAAAGCCCCGGCAGCGCCGCCAGACAGAACAGCTGATCGGTCGTGTAGTTGAAGCCGATCGATGGCAGCTTGGCGACGACCACGCTCCACACCAGCCAGACCGATAAGGCGAGCAGCAGCGCGGGGATGGA
>JAZFSB010000154.1:0-3744 GCA_036445935.1 Alphaproteobacteria bacterium
GTCTGAGCAAGATACCGCTCTATTCAGTGTTCAGCGTCGATTCCATGAGCCTGCGCCGGCTGCAGAAGGCCAAGGTCAGCGGCGTGCTGGGGACCTTCACCACCGGCTTCTGGTCGCCCGATCTCGATACCCCGGGCAACAAGAAGTTCGTCGCCGCCTTCAAAAAGAAGTACGGCAAGTACCCGTCCCATTACGGCGCCCAGAGCTATGATTCGATCATGCTGATCAACAGCGCCGTTGCGGCCGTCAAGGGCAACATCAAGGACATGGACGGGCTGCGCAAAGCGTTCCGCAAGGCGGATTACGCCTCGGTCCGCGGCCCCTACAAGTACAACAACAACCACTTCCCGATTCAGAACTTCTACCTGCGCAAAGTGGGAGTCGACAGCAAGGGGGTGTGGACCACCAGCACGGCGGACGTGATCTACCGCAATCACCAGGATCCGTTCCACAACAAGTGCAAGATGAAGTGGTAGGCTGACCGGTCACGGCATGGCGGGGGCGCGGCTGCGCCCCCGCTTGCGTATCCGGGATCGTAAAGCATGGACCTGACGCTTTTTTTCGAGCAGTTGCTGAACGGGGTTCAGCTCGGCATCTTTCTGTTCCTGCTGGCCGCCGGGCTGACGCTGGTGTTCGGCATCATGGATTTGATGAACCTGGCGCACGGTTCGCTGTACATGATCGGCGCCTATGTCGCGGCATCGGTCACGATCTGGACGGACTCGTTCCTGCTCGGTCTGGTGGCGGCGCTGCCCGTGGTGCTGATCGTCGGCATCGCGGTCGAGATTCTGGTGCTGCGGGCGCTCTATCGGCGCGGTCACCTGGATCAGGTGCTGGCGACCTTCGGGCTGATCCTGTTTTTCAATGAACTGACGCGGCTAATCTGGGGTGCGGACGGGCTCAGCGTTCCCCTGTCGGGGTTTCTCAACGGCAGCATTTCGCTGTTCGGCCTGCCCTACCCGGTCTACCGCACCATCGTGATCGGGGTCGGGCTGGCGGTCGCCGTCGGGCTGTATATCCTGGTGGCGCGCACCCGTACCGGCATGCTTATCCGCGCCGGCGCGTCGAACCGCGAAATGGTCGGCGCGCTGGGGGTCGACATCAAGCTGGTCTTTACCCTGGTGTTCGGGCTGGGGGCGGTCCTGGCGGGGCTGGCCGGCACCATGGCCGGGCCGATCTTTTCGGCCAATATCGGCATGGGCGAAAATATCCTGATCCTGACCCTGGTGGTGATTGTGATCGGCGGCATCGGTTCGATCCGCGGCGCCTTCATCGGCGCCCTGTTGGTCGGCGTGATCGACATCATGGGGCGGTCCTACCTGGACACCCTGTTCAAGCTTTTCCTGCCCAACGCGGCGGCCGAAACGGCGGCGCCCGCGGTGGCGTCGATGTCGATCTACGTGTTGATGGCGGCCGTGCTGTTCTTCCGCCCCCAGGGGCTGTTCCCGGCGCGCACCGGCTGACCCATGCAGCTCAACCCCCGCAATCTGGTCACCCTCGCCGTCTTCGTGGCGCTGGCGCTGGTGCCGCCGCTCGCGGGCGCGTTCGACGAGCCGTTCTATCTCGACTGGGGACGGCGCATCATGATCCTGGCGATCGCGGCGCTTAGCCTGAACCTCTTGATGGGGTTCGGCGGCATGATCAGCTTCGGCCATGCCGTCTATGTCGGGGTCGGCGCCTACGCGGTCGGCATCGCGGCCTATCACGAGGTCATCAGCGGTTTTATCCAGTGGCCGCTGGCGCTGGCGGCCAGCGCCGGCTTCGCGCTTCTGTTCGGCTTCATCAGCCTGCGCACCAAGGGCGTCTATTTCATCATGATCACGCTGGCGCTGGGCCAGATGATGTATTTTCTGGGCGTCAGCCTGGACGAATATGGCGGCGATGACGGGCTGACCATCGAAGAGCCCAGCAACTTCGGTGCGCTGATCAATCTCGATCATGGCCCAAGCTTCTATTACCTGGTGTTCGCGCTTCTGGTGGCTTGTTTGTGGGTCAGCCACCGGCTGGTCAATTCACGCTTCGGCATGGTGATCCGGGGTGCGCGCTCGAACGAGGCGCGCATGCAGGCGATCGGGTTTCCCACCTTCCGCTACCAGCTCACCGCCTTCGTGATCGCGGGGACCATGGGCGGGCTGGCCGGTATCCTGCTGGCCAACCACACCGATTTCGTCAATCCCGACATGATGCATTGGACGCGCTCGGGCGACCTGATCATCATGGTGCTGCTGGGCGGCATGGGCAGCGTCGCCGGGCCGGTCGTCGGCACCGTGGTGTTCCTGGTGCTGGAAGAGGTGCTGTCCGGCATCACCGAATACTGGCAGCTCATCTTCGGCCCGTTTCTCATCCTGGTGGTGCTGTTCGCGCGCGGCGGGCTGCTCGGCTTCCTGCCGTCGAAGGATGATCCCGATGAGTAAGATGATGCTCGAAATCCGGGGTCTGTGCAAAAGCTTCGGCGGGGTGGTCGCCACCGACGCGCTCGACCTCGACGTGGCGGAAGGCGAAATCCATGCGGTGATAGGCCCCAACGGCGCCGGCAAGACGACGTTGGTCTCGCAGCTCTCCGGCGCGCTGGCCCCCGACGCCGGCCACGTGCTGTTCGACGGGCGAGACATCACGGGCCTGCCGGCGCATGCGCGCTCGCGCCTCGGCCTCGCGCGCTCGTTTCAGATCACATCCGTGTTTCACGAATTCACCGCGCTCGATAACGTAGCGCTCGCCGTGCAGGCCCATGACGGCCATTCGTTCCACTTCTGGCATGCGGCCCGGGATGAGGCGCGCTTGCGTGAGCCGGCCCGGGCAGCGCTCGAGCAAGTCGGGCTTGGCGCGCGCGCCGACGTCATCGTGCGCCACATGTCGCATGGCGAACACCGCCAGCTTGAAATCGCCATGGCGCTGGCGACCCGGCCCCGGATGCTGCTGCTGGATGAGCCGATGGCCGGCATGGGGGCCGACGAATCGCAGCGCATGGTCGAAATTCTGCGCGGGCTCAAGGGCGCGCACGCGATACTTCTGATCGAGCACGACATGGATGCGGTATTCGCGCTGGCCGACCGGATCACGGTGCTGGTCTATGGCCGCGCGCTGGCGTCCGGCACGCCCGACGAAATTCGCGCCAACGCGGAAGTGCGCGCGGCCTATCTCGGCGACGCCGAGGAGGCGGTCTGATGTTGCGCCTGGACGCCGTCGAGACCGCCTATGGGGCCAGCCAGGTGCTGTTCGGGCTGACGCTTGGCGTCGATGCCGGTGAGGTCGTCACGCTGATGGGGCGCAACGGCATGGGCAAGACCACGACGGTGCGCGCGATCATGGGCCAGCTGCCGCTGCATGAAGGCGATATCACTTTCGAGGGCGCCTCGATCAAGGGGCGCGCTACCCATCGCATCGCCAGGGCGGGCATCGGGCTGGTGCCGGAAGGCCGCCAGATCTTCCCCAACCTGACGGTGCGCGAGAACCTGGTGGCGACCGCGCACAATGCCGCCGGCCGGCCCAACCCGTGGACGCTGGCGCGCGTGCTCGCGACCTTCCCGGCGCTGGGCGTGCGGATCGACGGCATGGGCGACGAGCTGTCGGGCGGCGAGCAGCAGATGCTGGCCATCGGCCGGGCTCTGATGACCAACCCGAAGCTGCTCATCCTGGACGAAGCGACCAAGAAACTGGCGCCGCAAATCCGGACCGAAATCTGGACCCGCCTTGCCGCTCTCAAGGCGGAGGGACAGTCGATCCTGGTGATCGACAAGAACGTGG
>JAZFSB010000155.1:0-3349 GCA_036445935.1 Alphaproteobacteria bacterium
CTGCGCCTCGGCCTTTATTTGAGGCGCTGGTTCGGCGTGAAAAGCGGCCCCTCCCGTGTGATCGCGATCGACCCCGCGAGCGGCCGGGTCCAGCGTCTGTTCGACGACCCCGACGGGGCTCTCATCTCCGGCGCCTCGACCGCCGCCGCTTATGGCCGCTGGCTGTTGATCGGATCGGCGGCGGGGGCCGGCTTGGTCATCTGCCACTTGCCAATCGAAACTGGACCGCCGGAGTCAAACCTTTGACAAGCGTCGTCACGGGCGGCTGCGGTTTCATCGGCCGGCACCTGGTCGCGCAATTGGCCGAGCGCGGCGAGGCGGTGCGGGTGTTCGATCTCGGCCCGTTCGATGGGCTGCCGCCGGGCGTCGAGACCATCGAAGGCTCGGTGACCGACGCGGTTGCGGTCCGCCACGCCATGCGGGGCGCCCGCATCGTCTATCACCTGGCGGCCCATGCCCATCTCTGGGCGCCACGGCGCGATCTGTTCCACGAGATCAACGTGAATGGCACGCGCACCGTGCTGGCCGAGGCCGGCGGGGCCGGGGTCGAGCGCGTGGTTCATACTTCGAGCCTGGTGGTGCTGATCGGCCGCGGCGGCGAGGCCGCATCACAGCCGGTAGACGAATCCCGGCAAACCACGCTCGACGACATGCTGGGCGACTACTGCCGATCGAAGTTGCTGGCGGAGCAGTCCGCCCTGGCGGCGGCCGGTGCGGGACTGCCGGTCGTCGTGGTGCTCCCTACCATGCCGGTCGGGCCCGGCGACCTCCATCTGACACCGCCGAGCCGCATGATCCTCGATCTGGTCAACGGGCGCACACCCGCCTATCTCGACTGCCTGCTCAATCTGATCGACGTGCGCGACCTCGCGGCCGGACACATTGCGGCGGCCGAACGCGGCCGGTGCGGTGAACGCTACATCCTGGGCCACCGGAACCTGTCGATGCACGATCTGCTCGGCGTGCTGCACGAACTGACCGGCGTGCGGATGCCCAAACGGCGCGTCCCCTATCGGTTGGCCTACGCCGCCGCTCTGCTGAGCGAAGCCCGGGCCGACTGGATCACCCACCGCCCGCCAGGCGCACCCCTGACCGGCGTCCGTCTGGCGCGCCACATGGCCCCGCTGGATTCCGGAAAAGCGGTGCGCGAACTCGGCTTGCCGCAATCGCCCATCGAGCGCGCATTGCGCGACCAGCTACTCTGGATGCAGGCGCAGGGCCGGATCAAGCGCGACCTGCCGGGCTTGCACCACAATAAGGAAGATTGAGGGGCGGTCGCTGCGGTGAAATCGGTCAATATCTAAGATTGTTGGTATAGGTCCGGAAGGCCGCGCTTCAGGTGGCCGCTGGCGATGATCAGACGCTGGATCTCGCTGGTGCCCTCCCAGATGCGGTCGACGCGCAGCTCGCGGAAGAAGCGCTCGGCCACGTTTTCGCGCATGTAGCCGCGGCCGCCGAAGATCTGCACCGCCCGGTCGGCCACCCGGTTGGCCATCTCCGAGGCATAGAGCTTGACCATGGAACAGCGCGCGTGCAGCGCCTTGACATCGTCGCCCCGGTCGTGGGCGGCGGCGCATTCGTAGGTCATCAGGCGCGCGGCCCAAAGTTCGGTCACGCTGTCGGCCAGCATGAACTGGATCGCCTGATAGTCGGCAATCGGCTGCCCGGAGACGATGCGGTCTTTGGCGAAGGCCGTCGCCTCCTCGATCAGCCGCGCCGCGGCGCCGCAGCAGCGCGCGGCGATCATCAGACGCTCGCGCCGGAACCAGGCGTAGGAGAAGGTCATGCCATCGCCTTCCTCGCCGATGCGGTTGGCCGCCGGCACGCGCACGTCGGTAAAGCGGTAGACGGGATGATGGTGGGCGTAAGTGTGGCCGAACAGCGGCGTGCGGACCAGCTCGACCCCCGGGAGGCCCAGATCGACGAAGAACAAGGCGTGCGCGCGCGCATGCGGACCGTCTGCGATCTTGGCCTGAAAGATATAGAAATCGGAGACGTTGGCGCCGGTCACGTACCACTTCTCGCCGTTCAGCAGGTAATCGTCGCCGTCGCGCCGCGCGGTGGCCGAGATACCGTCCACATCCGAGCCGGATTCGGCCTCGGTGATGGCATAGCACTCGTGGTGCTCGCCGCGCATGATGGGCAGCACGTAGCGTTCGATCTGGTCCTCGTTGCAGGCCTCGAACATCCAGCGATGGGCCTCGCTGAAGCACCAGCCGAGCCCGTTGGTGACCCGGCCCAGCGCCTCGTAGATGGCGACCTGGGTGACGTTGCTGAGTGCGAGCCCGCCGCGCTCGGCCGACGCATCCATGCCGGGCAGGCCCATGGCCTGCGCCGTGCTGCGATGCGCGCCACGCGTCTCGGCGGGAATCTCTCCGTTGTTGAGCTCGGCCTCCACTTCCCAGGGGATCAGGTCCTGATCGACGAAGGCGCGCACCCGCGCCTGCCACGCCAGAGCGTCCTCAGGCAGATCGAAGCTCATGCGGCGTCCCTTTCGGAAAGCGGAAAGTGTTTGGGAAAGAGGCAGGTGAGAAACGCGCGCAGGGTTTCGCGCGCGGCGTCGCGGTCGAATTTGTCGGTCGAGAGCAGCAGGTGGACCCACAAGCCGTCGCCCAAGGCGTCGAGCCCGCGGGCCGTCGCCCGGGGGTCCAGGTGGCGATAGTCGCCCTCGGCAATGATCCGACGGGCCAATTCGATTCCTGCGTCGATCCGTTCCTGGTCGCTGGCATCACAGATCTGGCGATAGATGGGCCGCGACTTGGCCTCGCCATAAAAGGCGTGCCAGACGGCCAGCTTCTTGCCGGTACAGACCGCCGGATCGAGTTCCGCGAGGTAAAGGGCGGCGAGCTTGTCGGCGACGCCGGGGCCCGCCTTCTCGACCGCCCGGATCCATACGCCGCGGTATTCCTCGACCACATACCGCAGGGTCTCGATCAATAATTGTTCCTTGCTGCGGAAATGGAAGTTGACGATGCCGTGGGACAACCGCGCGCCTTCGGCCACGTTCGCCATAGTGGTCTCCGAGAGCCCGCGTTTGGCGATCGAAGCGATGGTCGATTCGATCAGCTGCTGGCGCCGCAGCTCGCGCGTCGCGGTTCTCTCACCACCGCTGGATCTAGGCTTGTTCCGCGCCATATGGCTCATCCGATTTTCTAAGTTTTTTCATAAACTAAGATCGATTTCATCTCTTTTATAGATGTGAAACCAATTAGATAGTGATATAATCTGATTGAATAGTCAATCAATTTTTTGCTGGACAAGGATGCCGGACCCTGGCATTCTGAGAGAGCATCAATTATCAGAGGAACCGTTATGCGCCGCTCTTTGGAACGGAGTCACAAGCACTTTA
>JAZFSB010000156.1:0-3790 GCA_036445935.1 Alphaproteobacteria bacterium
CGGCAATTAGAGAAAATCCAGCCCCATAATCCCTGACATTCATGGCTGCCGCGCTCCGTTGCGGGCCGACCGACTTTGCGCCACAATTTACCAAATAAAATATGCCCGGACCTGGGGAGGGGTCGGCGATGCTGTCGAAAGAAGAAAATGAACTGCTGACGCGGGTCGGGCCGGGCACGCCGATGGGCGAGCTGATGCGGCGCTATTGGGTTCCGGCCGCCTTTGCGCACCAGATTGCCGAGCCCGACAGTCCGCCGGTCCGGGTCAAGCTGATGGGCGAAAGACTGGTTGCGTTCCGCGATACCGATGGCCGTGTCGGGTTGCTGGACGAGCGCTGCCCGCACCGTACGGCCTCCATGTATTTCGGGCGCAACGAGGAATGCGGGCTGCGTTGCGTCTATCACGGCTGGAAGTTTGACGTTAATGGCAACTGCGTTGACCTGCCGAGCGAACCGCCCGGCAGCAATTTCCAGGACAAGATCACGATCAAGTCCTACCCCTGCCTTGAGCGCGGCGGGGTGGTGTGGACCTATATGGGGCCGCCCGAACTCAAGCCCGAATTTCCCGATCTCGAATGGACGCGGCTGCCGGCTGCCCACGTCTATGCCGGTCGCCACATCCAGGACTGCAACTGGCTTCAAGGGATGGAAGGCGGCTTCGATTCCAGTCATCTCGCCTTCCTGCATCAGGGCAGCGCGCGCGGCGGCACCTCGATCGTCCCCACGCGCTACGAGGTAGTGCCGACCGATTTCGGCTTCGTCGCCGGCGCTGGGCGCGAGGTCGAGGACGGGCAGAGTTTCTGGACCGCCAACGTGATGATGATGCCGTTCCATAAGATCATCGCCTCAACCCCGGCCGGCGCTCATGTCTGGGCGCCGATGGACGACGAAACCACCATGCTCTACTGCGTCGATTTCCAGCCCGACCGGCCCTTCACCGAAGAGGACCTGGCGCGCGAGACGAGCTGGAACGGGATTCACTCCGAGAATATCCCCGGCACCGATCGCGCCATCCGCAACCAGGACAACGACTATCTGATCGACCGCGCGCTGCAGGCCAGCGGCTCCTCCTATACCGGCATGAAGGGGCTCGGCATTCAGGATTGCGGCATCCAGGAATCGATGGGGCCGATCGCGGACCGCACCATCGAACATCTCGGGGTTAGCGACACGGCGATCATCCAGATTCGCCGGCTCTTGCTGCAAACCCTCAAGGATCACGCGGCAGGCAAGCCTCTGCCCGGGCTGGACCCCGCCAGTTACCGGGTGCGCTCGGCGCGCTTCACGGTGCCGACGGGCGCCTCGTTCGCCGAAAGCATGGCAAGCCGGGTGCCGATCGATCAGCCGGCCGCCGCCGAATAAAATTCACACAGAGAGGAAACCACCGATGAACGGCGCCGATCTTATTGCCGAAATTCTCAAGCGCGAAGGCACCGAATTCCTTGCCTGCTATCCGCGCAACCCGCTGATCGAAGCCTGCGCCGCGCTCAATATCCGGCCGATATTGTGTCGTCAGGAGCGCGTCGGCGTCGGCATGGCGGACGGCTACAGCCGGATCCGCCGCGGCAAGGTGAACGGGGTGTTCGCCGCCCAGCACGGGCCGGGCATCGAAAACGCCTATGCCGGCGTCGCCCAGGCCTATTCCGAAAACGTGCCGATGCTGGTGATCCCGGCCGGGCACCCGCAGTCGCGGCAATATATCAAGCCTACGTTTCGTGCCGTCGACTCCTATGCGTCGGTCACCAAGTACGCCGCGATGGCGCATTCCGTGGCCGAGCTGCCCGACCTGATGCGCCGCGCCTATCACGCCATGCGCAGCGGCAAGGGCGGCCCGGTGCTGGTCGAAGTGCCGCTCGAGGTCTGGGAGGAGGAATTCGAGGGCGAGCTTTCCTACACCCCGGTGCCCGTGGTGCGCTCGGCCCCCGACCCGGGTGCTGTCCGCGAAGCCGCCCGCCTTCTGCTGGCGGCCAAATGCCCGGTCTTGTGGGCCGGACAGGGGGTGCATTACGCGGAGGCCGGCGAACAGCTCGCCGCCCTGGCCGAGCTGCTGCCGGCGCCGGTGGTGGCGACCAACCCGGGCAAGAGCGCGATTGCCGAGACCCATCCGCTGGCGCTCGGCGCCTCGACCCGCTCGCGCCCCAAGATGTATGCGGATTTCATGCGCCGCGCCGATCTGGTTCTGGCCGTTGGTTCCAGCCTGACCAAGACCTCGTTTGGTCCCGGCATGCCGGACGGCAAGACGGTGATCCATTCGACCAATGATCCCAGCGACATCAACAAGGACTACACCGTCGATCTCGCGCTCCTTGGCGATGCCGCCCTGGTGCTGGAAGCGCTGATCGACGAGGTCGGCCGTCAGAAATCCGACGATGGCGGTGCGGCGCTGGCCGCGCTCACGGACGAGGTCGCGGCGCTGAAGGCGGACTGGCTGGAAGAATGGGCGGAACATCTGAATTCCGATGAGGTGCCGATCAACCAGTACCGCGTGATCCGCGACCTGATGCGCACCGTTGACCGCGACAACGTCATCATGACCCACGATTCCGGCAGTCCGCGCGAACAGCTACTGCCGATGTGGGAAACCACGGCGGCCGGTTCCTACATGGGCTGGGGCAAGTCGACCCAGCTTGGCTATGGGCTTGCCTTGAACATGGGGGCCAAGCTGGCGGCGCCCGACAAAATCTGCGTCAACATCATGGGCGATGCCGCCTTCGGCATGACTGGGCTAGATATCGAGACGGCGGCGCGCAACGGCATCGGGACGCTGACCATCGTGTTCAATAACGGGATCATGGCGGCCGAGCGCGGCGTGCTTACCATCTCGACCCAGAAATACGGGGCGCTCGATGTCGGCGGCAATTACGCCAAGGTGGCCGAGGGGCTCAACGTTGCCTCGAACCGCGTCGCCAACCCGGCCGATATCGTGCCGGCGATCCGCGAGGCTGTGGATGTGACCGAATCTGGCGCGCCCTTCCTGCTCGAATTCGAGGTCAAGGAAGGCCACGACTTCTCGCGCTACCCGTTCGAATAGGGGAGCGGGCCGGTGCCGACTTAACCGTTAAAACTTACACCCGGTGGCCCGAAGGGGTCAGCCCCAGATAGGCCTGGCCGGCGGCTTCGAAGTTCGACCGGTGGCCCTGGCCCTGCTGGGCGATGGTGTGCATATCGCGGAAGCGGCGCTCGAAGGCGTTGGATTCGAAAATGGCGTTGGTGCCGGCCGCGTGATAGGCGTAGTTCGCGACATCGCGCGCCTGGTTCATCGCCCAGGTGATCGAGGTCCTGAGTTGGGCGCGCAGCGGCAGCGGGAACGGCTCGCCCGACACGGCGACTTCCCAATGTTCTTCGATCATCTGGTGCAGGAAGGCGCGCGATGAACGCAGCCGCGCCTCGCACTGCGCCACTTCCGACTGGATCACCGCGTTTTCGCGCATTGGGGCCGTAGCGCCGCCCGAGACCTTGGTCTCGGCAAGGATAATAAAATCATCCAGCAGCGACCGCGCGACGCCGAGCGACAGGCCCGAGAATACCATGCCGTAGAAGGTCAGCAGCGGGATGCGGTGGATCGGGCCGGTATCGCGCCGTTCCTCGTCGGAATCGCGGGCATAGGTGTGGCTTGCCGGCACGAACAGGTCCTTGACCGTGTAATTGTCGCTGCCGGTCGCGCGCAGCCCGAGAACCTGCCAAACGTCGATCATGGTGGCGCTCGATTTGGGAAACATCATGGTGCGGATCATTGGCCCGCCATTGGGCCCGGCGGTCGGCGTGTCGTCGTCGTCATAGAGCCGCGAATG
>JAZFSB010000157.1:0-3443 GCA_036445935.1 Alphaproteobacteria bacterium
CCGGCGGCACGCTGGCCGGCGTCAGCTCCTATCTCAAGGAACGCAACAAGGATATCGTCATTGGGCTGGCCGATCCTGAGGGGGCGGCGATGTACAACCATTTCAAGCATGGCAAGCTGGAAAGCGACGGCAGCTCGATCACCGAAGGCATCGGCCAGGGACGGATCACCGCCAATGTCGCCGCCGCCATTGTCGACACGCCGTTCCAGATTCCCGATACCGAGGCGCTGCCGGTCCTGTTCGACCTGCTCAAGCATGAGGGGCTGTGCCTCGGCGGCTCGACCGGCATCAATGTTGCCGGCGCGATCCGCCTGGCGCAAGAGATGGGCCCGGGCCACACCATCGTCACCGTGCTGGCCGATGGCGGCCAGCGCTACCAGTCCAAGCTCTACAATCCCGACTTTCTGCGCGAAAGGAACCTGCCAGTTCCCGACTGGCTGTAAAATCTCAGAACAATTCGTCATGCCCGGACGTGATCCGCGGCTGTCCGGTTTATCGAACCCACCCCATCTCGTCATACGCGGGCTTGACCCGCGTATCTTGCAAACCATTGAAACAAAAAATGAATTCACGTGGCGGGAGATGCGCGGGTCAAGCCCGCGCATGACGAATTTTGGTTGGGGATGTTCGTGTCCCGGCGCAACTGGGCCGCTAACCGGCCTTCTGCGCTTCGCGCGCTTGCAGCGGAAATTCCCTGAGTGGCTGGTACTGCGCGCCGCTCTGGATCAGATGACTCTGAAACAGGGTGAAGCCCGTCACCGGGACGGGGTCGGCGCGGAACAGCGAGTTCGCTTCGAGCCAGTCCCTCACATGAGCGGGCGGGGCGGGTTTGAGACGCGCCAGCGTGACATGCGGGGTGAATCGCCGCCGGTCGGGTACGCAGCCGGCGCGCATCAGCGCGGACGCGACGCGGCCTTGCAGGTCCATCAGCGCCGGGTTGGCCTCGATCCCCGCCCACAGCGCGTGGACCTTTTTGCGCGATTGGAAATGGCCGACGCCTGCTAGCGTCATGTCGAAGCCGTCCGCGCGTATCTTTTCCAGCGCGTGGTTGATGTCGTCCACCATGTCTTCGCTTGTGTCGCCGATAAAACTAAGCGTGAGATGCAGGTTCCCGATATCCAGCCAGCGCGCCTCGCGCACGCCGCCGGCCAGCATCGCTAAGCGCTTGCCCAGTGTCTCGGGCAGGGCAAGGGCGACGAACAGGCGGATCATGTGTCGTCACCTTCGCGCGTATCGCCGGGCAGCCACGGAACGTCCGCCTCCCCGCCGTCATTGGCGGCCCGCGCCATGACGAACAGAAGGTCCGACAGTCGGTTGAGATAGACCAGTATCAACGGGTTCACTTTCTCGGCGGCGGCCAGGGCCGCGACCGCGCGCTCGGCGCGGCGTGTCACGGTTCGGGCCAGGTGCAGCCGGGCCGCGGCTTCGTTGCCCCCCGGTAGCACGAACGATGTCAGCGGCGTGAGCGCGTGGTTGATCTCGTCGATTTCGCTTTCCAGCCGCGCCGCCTGCGCGCCCTGGATGCGCAGCCTGCCGTCGTCGCTGGCGCCTGGCGCCGCCAGGTCGGCGCCGAGATCGAACAAATCGTTCTGCACGCGGGCCAGCATGGTATCCGACGGCTGCGCGCCCTGCGCCAGTGCGACACGCGCCAGCCCGATCGTCGCGTTTGCCTCGTCGACCTCGCCGATGGCGTGAATGCGCAGCCCGTGCTTGGCCACGCGCGCGCCGCCGCCAAGCGACGTTTCGCCCGCGTCGCCGCCGCCGGTATAGATCCTGTCCAGCCTGACCATCCGTTGGTATAGTGCCAACCGACGGTTCCCGTCCACGGGATGAATAGGGAATGCGGTGCGATGGTCCTGAAAGGGCTCATTTATGCCGCGGCTGCCCCCGCAACTGTAAGTGGGTAGCCCGTGTCGCAAACAGGCCACTGGGAAACCGGGAAGGCGCGGCGCGGGCGGTGATCCACGAGCCAGGAGACCTGCCGTCAAGCCTGTCACCCATCCGCCGGGCGGGGAGACCGACGGGACGGACCGATCCGTTTGCGGTGACGCGGGTGCTTGCCTCGCGGCGGGAGGGGTCTGGATGGGAATCCTGGTAACTGTTTCCATGTTTGTGGGCCGGCATCCGTTCTTCATTTGCATTGAACGGAGCAAGCCATGAAAACCGCATCGAAATTTTACTTTTTACCATTGGCCGCCCTTTTTGCCGCTGGCGCGATGGCCCAGCAACCGACTTCGACGCCCGAGGTGGTGGTGACGGCGACGCGTCTGCCGACCGATATCGAGCAGGTCGGCAGCTCGGTCACGATCATCACCGCCGCCGATATCGAACGCCGTCAACAGCGCACCATCGTGGATGTGCTGCGCGCGGTGCCGGGGTTGCGCGTCGTCCAGCTTGGCCCCGTCGGGCAGCAGACCTCGGTGTTCGCGCGCGGCGCCAATTCCAACCAGACGCTGGTGTTGATCGACGGGCTCGAAGCAGGCGATCCCAGTGCCCCCAATGGCGCCTTCAACTTTGCCCACCTGGTTCCGGAAAACATCGAGAGGATAGAGATCGTGCGCGGTCCTCAGAGCACACTCTATGGCTCCGACGCAATTGGATCAGTGATCAACATCATCACCAAACGGGGCGAAGGCGCGCCCAGCTTTTCAGCCCGCATGGAAGGCGGCGGCCACGCCACCTTCAACCCGTCGGTGTCGGCCAGCGGCAAGGTGGGCCGGGTCGGGTTTTCCGCGACCACCAGCTTTTACAAGACCGATGGAGAGAGCATCACCGCCGCCCGCGTGCGCCCGGCTGGCGTCGGCGCCGAAGAAGACGGCTACGAAAATTTCACCGCCAGTGCGCGACTTGACGCGGACGTAACCGACCGGATCGAAAGCTCGCTGATCGGGCGCTTCCTGCGCGCGGATTCCGATACCGATCCGACGGCCGAAGACCCGAATGCCCGCATCATCGAGCGCCAGTATTTTTTGCGCTGGCAAACAGGTGGGCGGTTTTTCGACGACCGGTGGGAACCCCGCATTGCGTTCAACCTGACGCGCTACCGCCGGTTCCCGTCGAACGATCCGGACGGGCTTTCCGTGACCGTACGGCGCGCCGAGAACACCGGCGAGAAGCTGAAGGCCGAACTCCAGAACGACGTCCACATCTCCGAAGACACTACGCTGACGCTGGGGGGCGAGGCCGAGACCGAGGCGCTGCGCCAGACCACAAACACCGATTTCGGCGGCTTCATCATCACCGGCAATTCGGACGTCAACGTCGACAATCATGCGCTATTCATCCAGGACCGCTTCACCCTATTCAAGCGTCTGTCGGGCACGTTGGGTCTGCGCCGTGATGAACACCAGACCTTCGGCGGCAAGACCACCGGGCGGGCGACCCTGGTCTATCGCCATGCGGAAACCGGCAGCCGCGTAAAGGCGAGCTATGGCACCGGGTTC
>JAZFSB010000158.1:0-2962 GCA_036445935.1 Alphaproteobacteria bacterium
AACCGGGTTTTGCCATCATCGTCGATCCAGACAACGGTGTGTTTCATCCAGTTGTCGTCGTCCCGCTCGGGATAATCCTCGCGCGAATGACCGCCGCGGCTTTCTGTACGGTTGAGCGCGCCGTCCAGGCTGACCACCGCCTGGATAAGCAGATTGTCGAATTCCAGCGTCTCGGCCAGATCCGAGTTCCAAATCATCGAGCGGTCGTGAACCTTGAGATCATCCTTCCTGGCCCAGATATCGGCCAGTTTTTTCTTGCCTTCTTCAAGAACGTCGCCGGTACGGAACACGGCGCAGTTTTCCTGCATGGCGCGCTGCATCTCGAGCCTTAGATCGGCGGTCAGGATCGAACCATTGGCATGACGACGCGTATCCAGCCAGTCCAGCGCGTTCTGTCCAGCATCACCGGCAAGCTCCGGATGGCTGGCGCCCGGCGTCAACAGCTCGGCGCAGCGATCCGCGGCGGCGCGCCCGAACACAATCAGGTCGAGCAGCGAATTGGAGCCCAGCCGGTTAGCGCCATGCACCGAAACGCAGGCGGCTTCGCCCACCGCCATCAGGCCGGGGATCGTGTGGTCGGGATCGCCTTCCACGGGCTGCAACGCCTCACCCACATAGTTGGTCGGGATGCCGCCCATATTGTAATGCACCGTTGGCAGCACCGGGATCGGTTCGCGCAACACATCGACGCCGGCGAAAATCTGCGCGGTCTCAGAGATACCCGGCAAGCGCTCGGCGATTACCTCGGGGTCCAGATGCTCGATATGCAGGTGGATGTATTCTCCGTCCGGACCGCAGCCGCGTCCCTCGCGCATCTCGACCGTCATCGACCGGCTGACCACATCGCGCGACGCCAGGTCCTTGGCGTGCGGCGCATAGCGTTCCATGAAGCGTTCGCCTTCGGAATTCGTCAGATAGCCGCCCTCGCCACGCACGCCTTCGGTAATCAGCGCGCCAGCGCCGTAGATGCCGCTTGGGTGGAACTGAATGAACTCCATGTCCTGAAGCGGCAGGCCCGCGCGCAACACCATGGCGTTGCCATCGCCGGTCTGGGTATGGGCGCCGGTGCAGGAGAAGTAGCTGCGCCCGTAGCCGCCAGTCGCGATAATCACCGTCTGGGCGCGGAAGCGATGGATGGTGCCGTCATCCAGGTTCCACGCCATGATGCCGCGGCACACGCCATCGGAATCCATGATCAGGTCGAGGGCGAAATATTCGATGAAGAATTCCGCCTGGTGACGCAGCGACTGCTGATAGAGCGTGTGCAGGATGGCGTGGCCGGTGCGGTCGGCGGCGGCGCAGGTGCGGTGCGCCGGCGGACCTTCGCCAAATCCGGTTGTCATGCCGCCGAACGGGCGCTGGTAGATATGCCCATCTTCGGTGCGCGAAAACGGCACGCCATAATGTTCCAGCTCGATCACCGCCGACATCGCCTCGCGGCACATATATTCGATCGCGTCCTGATCGCCCAGCCAGTCGGCGCCCTTGACGGTATCGTAAAAATGCCACCGCCAGTCATCGTCGCCCATGTTGCCGAGCGCCGCCGAGATGCCTCCCTGGGCGGCGACCGTGTGGCTGCGGGTCGGAAACACCTTGGTGATGCAGGCCGTCTTGAGCCCCTTGAGCGCCAGCCCGAAAGTGGAGCGCAGACCGGCGCCGCCAGCCCCGACAACCACGACGTCATAGGTATGGTCGATGATTTCGTAACTATTGGTCATGTTATTTCAGCCCGCCAGCGCGATCTTGAGAACGGCGAAAATGCCCGCGGCCGCCAGCACGACGGCACCGAACTTGATCAGAACGATGCCGGAGATCTTGGCCCATTCGGTGTGAACATAGTCTTCGATCACCACCTGCATGCCGAGTTGCATATGATGCATCGTGACGCCGATCAGCAGCACCAGCGTGATCGCGATGATCGGGTTGGCGACCCAGGCCCGCACGGCCCCGACCTCGGCGCCGGCAAGCGAAGCCACCGACCCCACGAACCACAGCGATAATGGTATCAGCGCCACTGCGGTGAGGCGCTGCGCCCACCAATGGGCGACGCCTTCCTTGGCCGAGCCGAGCCCGCGGACCCGCCCCAAATCACTGCGAAGCGACATTAAAATGCCCCCATTGAGCTATAACCCCAGATCCAAGCCGCCAACGTCAACGCGCATGAGGCGAGCAGGACAATCCAACCGCTGGCGGCGAGCACCGACAGCTCGTAACCAAGGCCAATATCCCAGAATAGATGCCTGATACCGTTGCACAGATGATAGAACAGCGAAAACGACCACCCTAACAGCACCAGCCGACCAATCCATGACCCTATCACCGTCTGCACGGTGTCAAACGATGCCCCCCCGTCGGCGGCGGCGGCCAGCCACCAAACCAGCAGCAGCGTGCCCGCGGCCAACGCAACGCCGGTCATGCGGTGAATGATCGAAAGGATGGAAGTAAGTTGCGGTCGATAGACCTGCAAATGTGGTGAGAGCGGGCGGCCACCCGTAGCCATGGCGCTTTTCCCGAATGGTTTATACGCGATTCCCCATAACCGCGCTCCGTTGTCGGGTTTAGACCTTCGCGGCGGCGTAGTCAATTCTCCACGCTAAAAAACCCAGCATTATCAAAAATTTCCGGGCCGCAATCAGGAAAGCGCCCACCCAAAACAACCCGGTGTGGACAAATCAGGGGAAAAAATGTTCGGGAGTTGGGGAAAGACGGTCCTTTATGCACAAGAAATGTCGCTGACGGCGCGCGCGCCGATTGAACATGCGCATGACCCTGATCATCATCGTGATACGCGCGAGCGCATGGTCCCCGCAAACCAAAGGGGGGTGTCGCCGGAGCAATCCGGTCCATCTTTTTTACATTGCGGGGGCCGGCCCACACGACGGTTCCATAAGTAGGGCCACTGCCGACGTGTCGGGTTAGGGCGCCGCTTCCGATTTACCCCTGTGGAAAACGGAGCGGTGTT
>JAZFSB010000159.1:0-12767 GCA_036445935.1 Alphaproteobacteria bacterium
GCCATCCCGGCTGCTGCCACAGGCACAGCCACAGGCCACCGAAGGCAATCAACATCACCCCCCAGGGCGATAACGCCGGCAGCGACAGCACCGCGCCCGACAGGCTCTGGACCCAGCTCGCCACCGCGATCACAGCTTCGATCCCCAGCCCCATCGGCTTCAGCGCCAGGGCTTCGAGCCCGAACGGCATCAGCGCGAATGCCACCACCGCCCATGGCATGATCCACAGCGCCGTCAGCGGCACCGCGATCAGGTTGGCCAGCATGCCGTAAAGCGCGAAGCGGTTGAAATGGAACAGCGCGAACGGAGCCGTGGCCGACCCCGCCACCAAGGTCGAAAGCAGCACCGCGCCAAGATAGAGCCCGGTACGGCGCGCCGGCCCTACCGGCCCAGCGCCCCGCGCGTGGCGCAAAACCGCCGTCTCGTAGACCGCGACCAACCCGACAACGGCGGCGAACGACATCTGGAAACTGACGCTAAGCAGGCTTTCCGGCGCCAGCATCAAGATAACCAGCGCTGCCCACGCCACCAGGTTCATCGAGATTGCAACCCGGTCGATCATCACCGCGAGCAGGGCCAGCGCCAGCATGAGAAAGGCGCGCTGGGTCGGCAGGGTCCCGCCCGAAACCAGTAAATACCCGAAACTACCGATGACCGCGGCGAGCGCCGCCCATTTCTTGATCGGATAGCGCAGGGTGATGGTTTCGTTGAAAGCCAGCAAAAGCCGGACGGCAAAGAACAGCAAACCACCGACCAGCCCGATATGAAGCCCCGATATGGCGAGCAGATGCGCCAGGCCGGCATCGCGCATCGCGGACAGCACGTTTTCCGGGATGGCGCCCCTTTCGCCGGTCATCAAGGCCGCGGCGACAGCGCCTGGCGGGCCCGGCAGGGCGGCCAGAATGCGCCTTGTGAGATCGTGCCGGAATGCCTGAATGCGGGTAGCCAGACCAACCGGGGCCGGTCGGTCGACGACGACTATTCGGCCGATCGCGAAACCAACCCCGCCGAGACGTTGGAACCAGGCCCGGCGGGCAAAATCGAACGCGCCAGGGGCGGCCGGGCCCGGTGGGGGATGCAGCATCGCGCGCACGCGGATGCGATCACCGGGCCGTAATGGCGGTGTCACGCCATGGCTACGGACGCGGACGCGTTCGGGTGTCGCCACCGCGGCCAGCCGGTCGATATGGCTTGGTTGCAGCCATAGCCGGCGATGCCCGGTGCGGATCTCTACCCGCCCGACCACCGCGTCGATCATGACAGCCCCGGTCTTTTTGGTGATCACCGGCGCATCGACCAACTGGGTACGCAGTTGCGCCGCTGAAAAGCCGAGGGCGCCGAGCATTAGCGCCCAGGCCAGAAGATGCGGAATTATTCCAAGCCGGCGGCTGGACGCCATCAACCCCAACGCCACGACCAACGCGGTGGGCCCGGTCCAGCGTTCGGGTTCGGCATCGAAAGCGAAATAGACACCGATCCCGACACCAAGCGCCACCGGTCCCCACAATCCCCAGCGCGCACGTTCGGCTGCCAGGCAGTCACCGGCGCGGCGCAACCAGTCGCGCCGCAAAACCCAGGTCAATCGATACGGCCGGCGTCGTCACGGGTCGTCCCCTCTCGCTCTGGCTGCACTGCAACACCCGCCCCGCGTGTTGGCAAGGATGTTTCCGGGCCCTGCATCGTGTGCTAGAGCATGCTGGTATTCATCCCGTGAGGTTCCCTTGACCGTTGTCACCCGCTTCGCCCCCTCGCCTACCGGTTTCCTCCATATTGGCGGCGCGCGCACGGCGCTGTTCAACTTCCTTTATGCACGTCACCACGGCGGTAAATATTTGCTCCGTATCGAAGACACCGACCGCAAACGCTCCACGCCTGAAGCCATTGACGCCATCCTCGACGGGCTCGACTGGTTGGGGCTTGCCGCGGATGAGCCGCCCGTCTACCAATCCACCCGGGCCGAACGCCACGCCGCCATTGCCCGGGAATTGCTGGAAAAGGGCCTTGCCTATCCGTGCTACTGCACGCGGGACGAACTCACCCTGATGCGCGAAACCGCCCGAGCCGAGGGCCGCTCGGTCCGCTATGACGGGCGCTGGCGCGATCGAGACCCGGCGGACGCCCCCGCCGATGTGCCACCGGTCATCCGTTTCAAGGCGCCCAATGAAGGTGAAACCGTTATCGCCGACGCGGTCCAGGGTGAGGTTCGGGTCGGCAACGACCAGCTCGACGATATGGTGATGCTGCGCGCCGACGGCACGCCGACCTACATGCTGTCGGTCGTGGTCGACGATCACGATATGGGCATTACCCACGCTATCCGGGGCGACGATCATCTGACCAACGCCTTCCGCCAAACCCAACTGTTCCTGGCGCTTGGCTGGGAACCGCCGGCCTATGCCCATATCCCGCTGATCCACGGCGCCGACGGGGCTAAATTGTCAAAGCGCCACGGGGCGCTTGGTGTCGAGGCCTACCGCGATATGGGCTATTTACCGGAAGCAGTCCTCAACTATCTGCTGCGGCTCGGCTGGAGCCATGGCGATGAGGAAATTATCCCGCTGGAGGCCGCGATCGACTGGTTCGATCTGGACGGTGTCGGACGCGGCGCGGCGCGCTTCGATTTCGACAAGCTGGGCGCCACCAACGCGCATTATCTGCGCGAAAGCCCGGCTGAAAGGCTCGCCGAGCTCGCCCGGCCCGGTATCGAAAAAAAGCTGGAAAGACCGTTGGACAATACAGATTGCAAGCGGCTTCCCTCGGCCATGGAAACACTCAAGCCACGCGCGAAGACAATCGAAGAAATTGTTGAAAAATCGCTGTTTTATTTTTCAATTCGTCCTCTTTCGATTGAGCCCAAAGCCGCCAAGGCGTTGAGTCCGGAAGCGCGCGCGCGGCTCGATCGCCTGACGCCCGGCCTGCAAACGCTGAAAGACTGGCGGGAAGAGGCGATTGAGCAGGTCGTACGCGATTTTGTCGAGGCCGAGGGCGCCAAGCTTGGCGACGTCGCCCAGCCACTGCGCGCGGCCCTGACTGGATCAAACGTTTCACCTGGCATATTCGAGGTTTGCGCGGTTTTGGGGCAGGAAGAGACCCTCGGACGACTCTCCGACGTAGCTGGGAAAATTTGATTCGGCAGCCGTAATCCGCTAGGGTCCGCCACCCCCGTTAACCAAATCCGCGACCGCCCCTTTCGGGCCGCGGCGGGCATTAGAAAAGGGCAAGAGCTATGAGCCAGGAGTCATCCACCGCGGCGCAGGCCGGCAACGCAACTGTAACGCTTTCCGACAATGTAAGCGGCAAACAGGCGAGCATGCCCTTGATGAGTGGGACCGTGGGACCAGATGTCATCGACATAAGGTCGCTTTATGCGGAAACCGGTCATTTCACCTACGATCCCGGGTTTGTCGCAACCGCCAGTTGTGAATCCAAGATCACCTACATTGACGGCGATGCCGGAATTCTGCTGCACCGCGGCTATCCGATCGATCAGCTTGCCGAAAACAGTAGCTATCTCGAGGTCTGCTACCTGTTGTTGAACAGCGAACTGCCGACAGAGGATCAGAAGGACAAGTTCGAACACGCCATTACCCACCACACCATGCTGCATGAGCAGATGGCGAATTTCTATCGTGGTTTCCGGCGCGATGCCCACCCGATGGCCATCATGTGCGGCGTGGTCGGCGCATTGTCGGCGTTCTATCACGACAGCACTGATATCGCCGACCCGCACCAGCGCATGGTCGCGTCCTACCGCATGATCGCCAAAATGCCGACCATCGCCGCCTGGGCCTACAAATATTCGATTGGCCAGCCTTTCGTCTATCCGAGCAACAACATGGGCCACGCCGAAAACTTCCTGCACATGCTGTTCGCGACCCCGTGCGAGGAATACGTGGTCAATCCGGTGATTGCCAAGGCGATGGACCGCATCCTGATCCTGCACGCCGATCACGAACAGAACGCGTCGACCTCGACGGTGCGCCTCGCCGGCTCATCCGGCGCCAACCCGTTCGCTTGCATCGCCGCCGGCATCGCCAGCCTGTGGGGGCCCGCCCATGGTGGCGCCAATGAAGCCGTGCTCAACATGCTGGGCGAAATTGGCAGCGTGAACAACATCAACGAGTATGTCAGCAAGGCGAAAGACCGCGACGACCCGTTCCGTCTGATGGGCTTCGGCCACCGGGTCTACAAGAACTTCGATCCGCGCGCCAAGATCATGCGCGAAGCCTGCCACTCGGTGCTCGACGAGCTCGGCATCCAAAATGAACCGCTGCTGGAACTGGCGATGGAGCTGGAGCGGATTGCGATCGAGGACGATTATTTCGTCGAGCGCAAGCTTTACCCCAATGTGGATTTCTATTCCGGCATCATCTTCCAGGCGCTCGGCATACCGACCAGCATGTTCACCGTGCTGTTTGCCGTGGCGCGCACCGTCGGCTGGGTTGCCCAATGGAACGAGATGATCGAGGATCCAAGCCAGAAGATCGGCCGGCCGCGTCAGCTCTATACCGGCCAGGCCGCGCGCGATTACGTGCCGGTGGACAAGCGCTAGAGTCTTTCCGCTCCGTATGTAATCGCACTGGGCCGGTGCCGACCTAACCAGAAAAACTCTAGGCCCGCTCGACCAGCTCGATTTTGTAGCCGTCTGGATCCTCCACGAAGGCGATCGCCCGGCTGCCGCCCTTCATCGGGCCCGGCGGGCGGGGAATTTTGACGCCAGCCTTCTCCATCCGCTCGCAGGTGGCATAAATATCGGGAACGCCGATGGCGAGATGTCCGAAGCCGGTGCCATGTTCATAGGGCGTCGTCTGGTCCCAATTATGGGTGAGCTCAATGACGGTCACGTCATCATCATCGCCATAACCCAAAAAGGCGAGCGTGAACCGGCCCTGTTCATGTTCGCGCCGGCGCAACAGCCTCATGCCGAGCTGCGTGGTGTAAAACGCAATCGACGCCTCAAGATCAAGCACCCGGATCATGGTATGGAGCAGGCGGAATTTTTCCGTGCCCGGTACAGTCGCATCGTCAGTCATATCGTCATCCCCTTGCGGTCTAATTTTCCTGGCGTTCGCGGATCACCCGCAGCACCGTTTCCGCCGCCATCGCGGCGGGCGTCATCCCGGCTGGCGACAGCAGCCCGATCGCTTCATCGCAGGCCGCGAGCTGTGCAGCCTGCGCTGTCTCGTCGGTCAGCAGCGTCTCCAGCGCCGGCGTCAGCTCGTCCACGCGGCAATGCTCCTGCAACAGCTCCGGCACCGCCGGCCGGTCGAGCAGCAAATTCACCAGATTGGCATAATCCACCCTGACCAGCCGGCGAACGACCGCGGCGGTCAGCGGATGAACCCGATAGGCGATAACCGACGGCGTGCCGCAGCGCGCCAGTTCAAGCGCGACAGTGCCGGACGCCGCAAGCGCCACGTCGGACGCCGCCATGGCGCCGAACCGGCCGGCGGCGTCTTCCGTCACCATGACCGGTACCGGCCAGCCCGCGACGGCTTGCCTCACCCGACCCACAAGATGAGGTAGCGTTGGCAGCACGACATGCAAATCAGGAAATCGCCGGGCTAGTGCGGCGACGGTTTCGCCGAATGGCGGCAGCAAGCGCGCGATCTCGCCCATGCGGCTGCCAGGCAGCACACAGAGCAGCCGCGCGTCGGGAGCGATTCCCGCCTCGGCGCGAAATCCCACCCCATCGGCGGTCGCCGCGCCGCCATCAACAACCGGATGGCCGACGAAGCTGGCGGCGAGGCCCGCCTGTTCGAAGAATGTCGGTTCAAACGGCAACAAAGTCATCAGGTGATCGATCGCGCGGGCCAGCTTGCCTGCTCGCCAGGGCCGCCACGCCCACACCGTCGGCGCGACATAATGAATCCGCACGGCGCGGCGGTCGCCGATCCGACGCAGCACGCCGAAACAAAATTCCGGCGCGTCAATGGTGACAATCGCATCCGGCCCGGTGGCACGCACGGCCGCCGCGGTCTGACGCAAACGGCGCAGCAGCAGCGGCAGGCGGGGCACGATTTCGGCGATACCCATCACCGAGAGGTCCGACATGGGAAACAGGCTGTCGAGCCCCTGTTCCGCCATCAGCGGGCCACCGACGCCCTCGAACGAAATTTCGCCGCCGGTCGCCTCCCGGAGCGCCGCCATCAGCGGCGCGCCGAGCGCATCACCAGAGGCTTCTCCGGCGATGATGAACAGACGCAGCGGCACCGCCATCCCGTCGACCGTCAGACTCCGACCACGAACAGTCCGCCGCCATCGGCGATGCGAACCAGGTCGTCGCGGTCGAATACGAAGGCGCCGCCGGCCACGACCGCGATGCCGGCGAATTTCGCCTCGACGGCGGCCGCGGCTGTTTCGGCACCGATTGCCGGCAAATCGAAACGCCGATCCTGACCGGGCTTGGGCGCTTTGACCAGCACCGCCCCCGCGCCCGGTCGCTGCAGCGCGGCACAGCGTTTGATCAGGGCATCAGTGCCTTCCACCGCCTCGACGCCGAGCACGACGCTTTGTTGAACCACCGCTGCCTGCCCGACATCAAGCGCGCCGACAGCCCGCACGACATCAAGCGCGCGGGCAATATCCTTGCGCGCCACTTCATCCGGACGATGGGCGCCATAGGCGCCGCTTGTGGCCAGATGACCATCCAGCAGCTCGCCGGGAGAAACGATCCGAAAGCCTTCCCGTTCGAGTTCCCTGGCGACAGCGCTGAGCAAGGTATCGTCGCCAAGCCATGATTTGGCCAGCCTTGCCAGCACCTTGGCGCCGCCCAGATCGGGACGGATTTCGGCGAGCCCCGGACGATGCACCGGCCCGGCCATGATCAGATCCTCGACACCGGCCTCGTGCAGCAACCCGACGCCGCGCGACCATTCGCCAATACGGATCCAGCCATGCGGTTCGGGCTCGACCACCGCCGGGTCGGCATGCCCTTCGAGTCCAAGCACGAAATAACCCCGGCCGCTGGCGCGACAGGCCTGAGCCAGTATTTTCGGAAAGCTGCCGCCGCCGGCGATGATGCCGAGACTAGCCACCTTGTTCCGTGCGTGGCTGGCAGATCGAGCGGCTTGAATCTCCCCGGATGAAGTCGATGATCTCCATGACCACGTCATTGTCCTTATAGACTTCCGTGGTGTCCCTGAGCCGCTCCGCCATTGAGCCTTCCTCGGCGAACAGCATCCGGTAGGCCTTGCGCAGCGTCTGTATTCCGCCGCGCGAGAAGCCGCGCCGCCTCAGCCCGATGATGTTGAGCCCAGCCAACCGCGCCCGGTTGCCTATTACCGAACCGTAGGGGATCACGTCCTGTTCAACGCCCGACATGCCGCCGACCATGGCATGACAGCCGATGCGCACGAACTGATGCACCGCCGACAGCCCACCAAGGATCGCGTAATCGTCGACCGCCACATGGCCCGCAAGCGTTGCGTTGTTGGCCATGATGACGTGGTTGCCAATCAGACAGTCATGGGCAACGTGAGAGCCCACCATGAACAGCCCGTTATTGCCGACACGGGTTATCATGCCGCCGCCTTCGGTCCCCGGGTTCATGGTGACCTGTTCACGGATGATGTTGTTGGCGCCGATCTCCAGCACCGACGGCTCGCCCTGGTATTTCAGATCCTGCGGCCGATGCCCGATCGAGGCAAACGGGTAAATATGGGTGTTGGGCCCCACCGTGGTCCGGCCATCAACCACGACATGCGAGATCAGCCGAACCCCTTCGGCCAGCCCCACATTGGGGCCGACGCAGCAATAGGGTCCGATAAAGACGTTCTCGCCGATATCGGCGGCGTCATCAACAATCGCCGTGGGATGGATATCGCTCATTCTGCACGCTGGTCCATGATCATCGCTGAATAGGTCGCCTCGGCGACCACAACGCCGTCCACCTTTGCCTGGCCGGAGAATTTCCAGGCATTGGCCCGACGTGCCAGCTTGGTTACGAATACAAGAAGTTGATCGCCCGGCGTCACCGGCTTGCGGAAACGCGCCCCTTCGATCGACATGAAGTAGACCACCCTGCCCTCGGCCTCTGGCCCCAGCGTGTGAACCACCAGGGCGCCGGCGGTCTGCGCCATCGCCTCTATGATCAACACGCCGGGCATAACCGGATGGTTGGGAAAATGCCCCTGAAAAAAAGGCTCGTTGATGGAAACATTCTTGACGCCGACCGCGCTCTCTCCCGACACGACATCGATCATTCTGTCGATCAACAGAAACGGGTAGCGGTGCGGGATCAATTCCATGATCCGCCCGATCTCAATCGACGCCACGGTCCCTTCCGTTTCGACGCTATCCATCCTTGCGAACCTTTTTCTCTGTCATCAACCGCTCCAGATATGCCGCCTGGCGATAAAACTGGCGAACCGGCACGGCGGGCGTTCCCTGCAGCCGGGCCCCCGCCGATACATCCCGGTTTACCCCGGACTGGGCGCCGATCTGGGCCCCCGCCCCCACGGTAAGGTGGCCCGCGATGCCGACCTGTCCACCCACGACGACGCCGTCCTCGAGCGTCACACTGCCGGAAATTCCAACCAGGGCGACGATAATGCAATTGCACCCGACGCGCACGTTGTGCCCGATTTGCACCAAATTATCAATCCTGGTTCCCGCCCCGATAACCGTATCCGGGCCGCTGCCCCGATCGATGGTGGTATTGGCGCCGATCTCAACACCATCGCCAATTAAAACACGGCCCAGTTGAGGCACGGTAAGAAAACCGGCATCCCCAACCGCGAAGCCAAAACCCGGCTCACCAATGCGGACGCCGGCATAAATCCGCACATTTTTGCCAAGAATACAGCAGGCCAGTGACGCCCCGGCGGCGATCCGGCACTCATCGCCGACCACCACGCCCTGCCCGATGATCACGTTGGGCCCGATATCACAGTCTCTGCCAATTTCCGCGCCTGGTCCGATAAACACGCCGGGCGCCAACCGCGTTCCGTCGCCGATCGACGCCGTCGGGTCGATCGGCGCCACCGCTTCAACCGGCCGGATGTCCGGGTAAAAAGCCGTCGCCGCGCGCGCATAAGCAAGATAAGGGGTTTCGCTCAGCAACAGAGCCATACCAGGTGGCGCTTCCTGAGCCCGCGCGCCATTCACCAGGCAGGCGCCGGCACTGCTCGCGGAGAAGTCAGCGGCATAGCGCGGATTATCGATAAAGCTAAGATCGTCCGGTCCCGCCGCGGCCAATGGCGAAATATCACTGACCGTGTATTCAAGATCGGCATCGGACAACAGGGATGCGCCACTGATTTTGGCGATCGCACCGAGCGTGAAGGGACCGTGGCGGGTGAAGAATCTGGGATCCGGCATCCCTATTTCTTGCCATCCTTGCGAGCCGCCCCGTCGGCGGATGCTGACGGCAATTCGATCGTGACCGTGGGCAGCTGTTTGTTCAACCGCTTCAGAATTTCCCCGGTGATATCGAAGCGGGGTTCCATCAGGAGCACGCCGGATTTCGGCAGGATCATCATGACGCCCTCTTTGCGGGCATATTTGGCGGTAATCCCCAGCAGCGCGCGATGGACCTTGCGCATAGCCGTGGCTAGCGCACCGTCAAGCTGGCGCTGCGCGGCCTGCACTTCGCGCTGGACCTTACTCGCCCGCTTGCGGAATGCCTTGCGTTGTTCGTCATAGGCCTCGGGCGACAGAATTGTGCGTTGGCGGCTCAAATCCTGGTTTGCCGCGCGCAAATCCTGTTCCTGCTGCTTAAAACGGGCTCGGTATTCCTTCTTCAATTTAGCAAGCTGCGGCCGGATGGTCTTGGATGCCTCGGACTCCCGTAAAATTTTTTGAACATCCACGACCGCGATTTCAAGCGACGTGGCGCTTACCTTCGGCTCAGCCGCGCTTGCCAGGGTGGAAACGCCCAACAGGTTGCCGAAAATCATGACTGCCAAAAGTCGTAACAACACGGCGGACATCCCGTTTTCAGAATCTCGTTCCAAAATTGAAACGAATGCTCTCGGTACGATCAAAGTTTTCTTTCAAAATGGGGTGCGCAATATCCATGCTAACCGGCCCGAACGGTGAACTCCACGATATACCGAGTCCGACTGAGGCCCGCAACGATCCCGTGTCATTGACGTTACTGACGCTATTGGTCTCTGCTTTACCCAAACTACCAAGATCGGAGAAGGCGCGGCCGCGAATACCGAATTCATTCGGCAGGCCAAGGGGAAATATCAACTGCGCCGTGGCGGTATAGAACCAGTCGCCGCCAAGCGCATCGTCGGTCGCGGTATCACGCGGGCCGACACCAAAATTTTCAAAACCGCGCAAAGAGTTACCACCGAGGAAGAAGCGATCGGTAATCCGCGTATTGTCATCAAATGCAAAGATATAGCCAGCGCTGGCGCCGACGCTGCCAGTGAGTTGTTCCGTGATCGGGAAATACCTGACCGCATTCACCCGGTTCCGAACGAATTTGACGCTACCGCCAAGCCCGGCCAGGTCGAGATTGTAGGTCGCGAACAGACCCTCGCGGGTGAGAAAACGGCTGTCGCGCGTGTCATAGACTAATGACTGGCCGACCTCCGACTTTACCTCCGAGCCTTCCTGTTCCTGAATGGCCAGGGAAGCGGTGGACGCAACATTCGTCACCCGCTCGCGGCTGATGCGGTATTTCACCTGATGCCTGAGGAATTCCGACAGGTCATAACCCAATCTGAGGCCGAAGCCGAGTGACTGGCGTTCGAAGGAGCTCTCATCCTGAAGATCACGTGTCACGCTGAACAAATCGATGCCCGCCGACAGTTTTCGATCGAGAAAATATGGCTCGGTGAACTGAATGTCCACTTCCGAAGATTCACCACTCAACTGAAAGCGCAGGAACAAATCCTGGCCGCGACCCAGCAGGTTGCGTTCGCGAACGCCGACATCCCCGAGCAACCCCACGCTGGACGAAAAACCCGCGCCGAAAGAAATTTCGCCGGTCGGCTTTTCCTGAACCGAGGCCTTGATGACCGTCTTGTCCGGGGTGCTGCCGGCCACGTTGGTGATGGTGACCTTGTCAAAGAATCCAAGATTTCGAATCCGTCGACGGGCCCGTTTCAGCTTCGAGGAATTGAAGGCATCACCCTCGACCAGTGAAAATTCCCGCCGGATTACCTTATCGACGGTGCGCACGTTGCCACTGATATCGATCTGTTCCACGAACACCCGCGGGCCCTCCTGAATCCGGAAGGTCACATCGATCGTCTGTTTGGAGCGGTCGCGTTTGACCTGAGGCCGGAGATCAACGAAGGCATAACCCAGATTGCCAACCACCTCGGTCAGTTTGGTGATGACGGTTTCCACCGCGTTGGCGTTGTACCAATCGCCCTGGTTAATGGTGATCTGATCGCGTAGCTGATCCGCGCTCAAATCACGCAGCGTCGCGATCACGTCGACCTTGCCAAACTTGTAGCGATTGCCTTCCTCGATCGTGAAGGTAATGAAAAAGCCTTCCCGGTCAGGCGCCAGTTCGGCGATGCCCGACACCACCCGGAAATCAGCATAGCCCTGGGACAGGTAGAAGCGCCGCAACAGCTCGCGATCAAAGGTCAGACGGTCGGGATCATACGTATCGTCGGTAGTTAGAAACCGGTACCAGGCGGTTTCCTTGGTGCGCACAATTTCGCGCAAGCGGCTGTCGTTGAATTTCTCGTTTCCGACAAAGGTGATGCGACGAATTTCCGTCCGCGGCCCTTCCTTGATTTCGAACACGAGATCGACGCGATTTTGCTCAAGCTGAATGACCTTGGGCTCAACCGAGGCAGCGAACCTGCCGTTCCGGCGATAGACATTGATGAGGCGCTGCACATCGTTCTGCACGCGGGCCCTGGTGTAGACAATGCGCGGACGAAGCTTGACCTCATCCTTCAGCACATCGCTCTCGATGCGGCGATTTCCCTCGAAAGCGATGCGGTTGATAATCGGGTTTTCGACGATGCGAACCACCACCGCCCTACCTTGCCGACGAATGATCACATCGGCGAATAGGCCAGTCGCGAACAGCTTCTTGAGGGCATCGTCCATACCGCGCGCGGTAATGGCATCGCCCGGCTTTATCGGGACATAGGACCGAACCGTGTCGGGTTCGATACGTTGTGCGCCCTCAACAATAATTTCAGACGCGACAGCGCCCTGGGCCAAGGCGGAACCGGTCCAAAGAAAAGGCGCGGACAAAACCGCACCAACCACAAATATTACTGCCAAACGCAACACGGGGCGTGGGTGCTCCAATTATTGAGGCAATCAGCTTAATAGGTATTCGAACACGCGCAACTGCACCAGATCATTCCATGTCACGAACAGCGTCAGCCCCAGGATCAGCGCCAGCCCGAAATTGAGGCTATAGTTCATTACCCGCGTGCCCAATGGCCGGCCGCGAACCGCCTCGACCGCATAGAAAACCAGGTGCCCGCCATCAAGCAACGGAACCGGAAACAGGTTTATCAACCCCAGATTAATCGACAAAATGGCGGTGAACTGGATGATCATCACCAATCCCGCCTGTGCCATATCGCCTGAAATTTGGGCGATTCGAACCGGCCCGCCCAACTCCTTCGCGGTTCGCTCGCCGAAAATTATCTCACCCAGCGCATCAAGGATGCTGCCGGTGATGGCAAATGTCCGGACCGTCGCCTTCCAAAGCGCGGTGAACGGGTCATAGCGTTTGAGGATCATATCGCTACCGCTGCGACTAACACCCAGCCGACCGATCCGCTGGGTACTGCCGAACTGGGTAACTTCGATCGCCTCGGGGATAGCCGTCA
>JAZFSB010000160.1:0-2545 GCA_036445935.1 Alphaproteobacteria bacterium
CGATGCGCCACCAATCCGGTTCGGCGCGTGACCGCTATGTCATCGTGACCGATCAGGGCGCCATACATGCCAAGGATGTAGTCGTTGCGGCGGGTGCCTGGGCGGGCAATCTCGCGGCGATGCTGGACGCCGATTTTCCGGTCGAAGTGGATGTCAACATGCTCACCGTCACCGAACCCGCGCCGCTGTCGATAGACCGGGTCGTGACCCATGTCGCGGGAGTATTGTCGATCAAGCAACACCCCAACGGTACCTGTCTTATCGGTGGCGGATGGCAGGGCCGCGGCTCAGCCGAGACCGGCATGAAGGAGCTCGACTACGAGCGCTTGGTTCATAACATGCGGGTGGCGGCGGGCGTCGTTCCGGGTCTTGCCGATCTCAGGATTATGCGCAGTTGGGCAGGCTTCGATGCCGTCGCCCCTGACGCGCTGCCGGTCATGGGCCGGCTCGCGGGTCACGACAACGCCTGGGTAGTGGCATCTGCGCGTGGCGGATACGGCCTGGCCCCGGCGCTGGGTGCGGCGCTCGCCGAAATGGTGCTGAACGATACGGAAACGCGCGGATATGAAACGTTTTCGCCCCGGAGATTCTTGCAGTGAACCGCGCCTCCGGCCATAGGATCGAGGAAAGCATCAAACGTGGCCACCCGGTCAGCTTCCGGTTCGACGGTGCCCCGATCGCGGCCTATTCGGGCGAGACCATCGACGCCGCACTCATCGCCGCCGGTATTTCGGCCACCCGTCTCAGCCGGCGCAGCATGCCGAGAGGGTACTTCTGCGGCATGGGCGTATGTTGGGAATGCCTCGTCACGGTGAACGATAGACCCAATCAGCGCGCCTGCATGACTGTCGTCGAAGACGGCATGGTCGTGCAGACCGCCACGGCGCCGGATGCGTCATGATCCCGAATGCGTCATGACCCCGAATGCGTCATGACCGCTGAAGGCGTCGATGTGGCTGTTATCGGCGCGGGCGCGGCGGGTCTGTCCGCGGCTGGAGAAGCCGCGCGTCTCGGTGCGCGGGTTGCGCTATTGGATGACAACCGGCAGCCGGGCGGCCAGTATTTCCGCCAGCCGCCGGCTGAATTTGGCGCCGCCGCAGCATCGAAACGGGACAAGGACCGGGCGAGATATGAAGGGCTGCGCGCGGGCCTTGATTCGCCTCTGATTTCCTACCACCCAGGCGCGACGGTTTGGGATGTTCCCGATCCCCTGACCCTTGCCGTCGCGAATGGCCCGCGCTCGGGCCGCATCAGGGCACGGGCGATCGTAATTGCCGCCGGTGCGCGCGACCGGGCGGTCGCCTTTCCCGGATGGACCCTGCCCGGTGTGATGAGCGCCGGCGGGCTTCAGAACCTGATCAAAGGCATGGGCATCGCGCCGCCCGGACCGGTCGTGGTCGCGGGCAACGGACCGCTCTTGCTGGTTGCAGCGGCGAGCCTGGTGCGGGCCGGTGTCCGGGTCGCCGCGGTGGTCGAGTCCGCAAAAGCACCGGCGCGCAGTCTGCGGCAGGCCGCCAAACTCGTCTGCGCGCCATCCATGCTTCGCCGCGCCGCAGAATACCGCGCCATACTCCTGAAAGTCGGTACGCCGATTCTTTACGGCAAGACGATCGTCGCGGCACAGGGTGACGCGGAGCTTGCCGACGTCGAGATTGCCGCGATCGACAACCTGGGGCGGATCGACCGGCGGGATATCCGCCGCTTCGAGGCCCGGACTCTGGTGACCGGATACGGCCTCACGCCCTGCCTCGAATTGCCGAGGCTTTTGGGAGCCGAAGAAGACCGCCTGCTGCTTCGGGGCGGATCGACGCCGCGCCGGGACGCGCGCCTTATGACCAGCGTGCCGGGCGTATTTGCCGCCGGGGACGGCGCCGCCATCGGTGGCGTCGAGATCTCGCTTGTCGAGGGCCGCATTGCCGGCATCGAGGCGGCGGTTTACGCCGGTACGGTTGCCCGTGAGGGCGTCCAATTCGCGCTTGCGCGCCACCGTAAGACCCATCGCCGCCTCGACCGCTTCCGAATCGGGCTGGAGCGGGTGTTTGCGCCGCCGGCAAGCTGGCTCGGCCTGTTGACGCCAGAGACCATCATCTGCCGCTGTGAAGACGTCGCGCTCTGCGATCTGGAAGCGCGCATGATCGCGAACACCGCAAATCCGCTACCACTCAAAGCGGCGACCCGCATTGGCATGGGGCGCTGCCAGGGCCGGAACTGTCTCGACGCGCTCGCGGCAATCCTCTCCGAACGTCAAGGCGTGTCGGCCCAAAGCATCCACATGCCGCGCGCCCGTCCACCGGCCCGGCCTATTCTGCTGGGCGATCTCCTCCATGAAGACCTGCCTGCCCCCGAACTCCCATCAGACCCGCACCTGCCGCGCCGCCGCTTATTTATGACGAGCTGCCGGGGTGCGTGGCTGACCGGCTCGAAGCCGGCCTCGGTGACGATGCCGGTTTCGCCGAGCGACATGGCGAGCCCGGCCGCGCTGTCCACCAAAATCATGTGCAAGAAAAACACCATGCCCGGCGCGATGACCTGCGGATTGCCGGTG
>JAZFSB010000161.1:0-8247 GCA_036445935.1 Alphaproteobacteria bacterium
GGTGGATTGCGAGAATTTCGAATTCACCGGCTTCTGGGCCAATATCAACCCGACCGGCGCGAGCGCCACGGCGCACGCGCATCCGAATAATTTTCTCGGCGGGGTCTATTACGTGCAGACCGACCCCGAGGGCGACTCGATCTATTTCACCGACCCCCGGCCGCAGGCGGGCGTGATCTCGCCGCCCTACAAGGAAGAAAACATCTATTCCGGCAACGAGGCCAGCGTGCCCGCCAAGCCCGGGCGGATGGTCGTGTTTCCGGCCTGGCTGGTGCATGGCGTGCCGGCCAACGGGAGCGAGCACGACCGCATCTCGATGAGCTTCAACGTGATGTTCCCGCAATTCACCGAAAATATGAGCCAGCCCAAATGGGAGCCCTCGGTGCGGTTGAAGCGCGAAATCACCGATTGATCGGGAAACGCGCCTATCTCCCCTCGGCGCGCCAGGCGGCCATCAGGGCGCCGAGGCCGAGCAGCAGCACCAGGAAGCCCGGCAGCAGGGCAACCTCGCGCACGCTCCTGACCGTATAGTTCTGGTTATTGACCACCCCGAACCAGCCGGACCCCGCCGCGAGCCTGCCCTTGCGCGTACGCCTGAGGTCGGGGGCCGTGTCGCGCATCCAGGCCACCCCGCCGCCGGTCTGGCGCACCAGCGGCGTCAGCGGGGCAGCGCTCGTCCTGAGATCGGCGAATTCCAACGGATTGAGGTCGCCGACCGCGGCCAGCGCCAGATGGCGTTCATCCTTGATGCGCCAGATGCCGGTCTCGCCGACGCTGACCAGTGCCGATGCGCGCCCGCCCATCCCCGGCTTGAGCCGGACGGTCCGAACCTTGCCCGATGGCGAGGTTATCTCGACCGGTGAGGCGTCGGGATCGACGGACCGCCGGATGATCGATAGCCGGTTGCCCGCCATTTCGGCCCGCAGGGAATCCTCTTCAAGCTCGGGCTCCTTCATCAGCCAATGGGCGATGCGTCGCAGCAGTTCGGCATGCGGCCCGCCGCCGCCATGGCTGCGGGTCCACAACCAGATCTGATCGCTGAGCAGTTGGGCGACCCGTCCCTTGCCGACCCGGTCGACGATCAGGATCGGACGTCCGCCGACGCCGCTCATCAGCACCCGTCCCCGTCGCGCGTCGACCTCGACCTGACGGTACCAGCGGCCCCAGCGCGGCAGCTCCTCGCCGATGCCGGCGCCGGGCAGGTCGCCGGTGACGGTATGGCGGACGCCGACATCGGTCAGGCGTGGCCGCAACGGCACGGTATGGACCTTGCCTGTCGGCTCACCGGGCAGGACGCGGCCGAGCGGAGTCTGGAACAGCGATTCGTTGCCTGCGAATTCCGGCCCCGCCGCTTCCAGGATAGCGCCGCCGCCTTCAACATAGCGCGCGATGTTGTCGATATAGATGGACGGCAGCACGCCGCGCCGCCGGTAGCGGTCGAAGATGATCAGGTCGAAATCGTTGAGCTTGACCTCGAACAGCTCGCGGATCGGAAAGGCGATCAGGGACAGCTCGCGCACCGGCGTCATATCCTGCTTTTCGGGTGGGCGCAGGATGGTGAAATGCACCAGGTCGACCGACGGGTCGGCCTTGAGCAGGTTGCGCCAGGTGCGCTCGCCGGGATGCGGCTCGCCCGACACCAACAGCACGCGCAGCCGTTCGCGCACGCCGTTGACCGCGATCACGGCGCGGTTGTTGATGGTCGACAGCTCGCCGCCGGCCGCGGCGGCTTCCATCTGCAAAATGTTGGGGCCGGCATGATCGACGGTCATTTTCAGCGCATGATCAACGCCAACGGCCACGTCGATGACGCGTGCCGCCCCGCCGTCCTGGATCAGCGTGACCGCCACCCGGCCGCCCTGGTTGCGTTGATCTTCTATGCGGATGCGGAGTTCCACCTGCTTGCCGACGATGCCGTATTTCGGCACATGGCGGATCACCAGCCGGCGATCGAATTCGCCCGGCTCGCCGGTCAGCAGCACATGGACCGGGCCCGAGCCGGCGCGGCCCTTGGCATCCGTGGGCACGTCATGGACCTGGCCGTCGGTGATGATGATGGTGCCCGCCATGCGGTCCTCGGGAACGTCGGCGATGGCCTGACCGAGCGCCTTGAACAGCCGTGTGCCATCGACCGGGCCGGCGGTCCCGCCATCGGCGCCGCCTGCCTCTATCACCCGCAGCTCAAGATTAGGCAGGCGTTCGGCGGCGCCGCGGATATGGGCAAGCGCCTTTTCGGTCGTCTCGGCGCGTCCGGCCAGCGCCTGGCTCGGCGAACGATCGACGAGAACCGCCAGCACGTCGGCGCGCGCCTCGCGGTCTTCCTCTACCGCCACCGGGTTCATCAGCGCCGCCAGCAGGCCGCAGACCGCCATCAGGCGCCAGCCCGTGCCGCGCGCGCGCCGCACCAGACCCCAGCCGACGGCAAGCCCCGCGACCGCGGCCAGCACGCTGATCCAGACCCACGGAAACAGAGGCGTGAAATCGATCGAAATCACTGGCCGAGCCGTTCGATGATTGCTGGCAGGTGGACCTGATCGGTCTTGTAATTGCCGGTCAGGGCGTACATCACCCAGTTGACCCCGAACCGGTAGGCGCGTTCGCGCTGGCGTTCGCCGCCGGGCGCCACTGGCAGCATCGTGGCGCCGCTTTTATCGACCGCCCAGGCGCCGGCCCAGTCGTTGCCGCCAATGATGATCGACGACACCCCGTCATTATGCTGTCCGCCGCGCCGCTCGACCCAGACCGTGCCGCCGACCCAGCGGCCGGGGAAATCATTCAGAAGATAGAAGCTTTTGGTAAGTACGTGGTCTTTCGGCACCGGCATCAGCGGCGGAATATCCAGCCCCGATAACAAGTCGCGCAGGCGGGCCGAGGCCGCTCCCCCCGTGCCGAACGGATTGAAGCTCAGCTTCGCCTGTTCGCCGGTGTCGAACAGGATGGTTCCGCCACCGCGCAGGTAGGCGTTGAGCTTTTCGACCGCGCCATGGGAAAGCCGGCGCTGGGTGGGCGAAACCGGCCAGTAAAGCAGCGGGAAGAAGGCGAGATCGTCACGTTCGATGTTGACCCTCATCGGTGCGCCGGGTTCAACCGCCGTGCGGCGGCGCAGAATTTCGCTCAACCCGGTCAGCCCGGCCTCGCTCACCCGGTCGAGCCGTGCATCGCCGGTCGCGACATAGGCGAGCCGGGTTTGCGACGTCGCCTGAAGCGCGAACCTGTCCTCCGCGCTGACCTGGGCGTGCGCTTCGGAGCCCAAAGCAAGGCTGCCGGTCGCGATCAGCAGGGCCAGAAGCGCCGCCGGCGCCGCGCCCCGTTGGAGCGCGCGCGCGCCGGGCAGCAGGCCGCGCAGCGCGTAGCCAATTACGATGTCGGCGATCAACAGCAGCACGGCCGCCAGCAACAGAAACGGCTTGGCATCGAATCCGGCATCAAGATCATAGGCCGCTTGCGCGATGCCCGTCGGCAGGTCGCCCAGCGGCGTGAGCCGTTCGACCCCGGATGACAGGTTGAGCGCGCGGCGTGTCTCGCCCCTTCCGTAATAGCCGGGCGGTGTCGTCGGCGCTGGGCGGGCGGTGGCGAAGTCCTGGCCGGTGATCGGGATCGCGGCGGACGGCGGGCGGCCGAGTACGCCAAATCCGTCAAGTGCCTGGAGCGGTGGATACACCGCGCGCGCATCCTCGCCCGAGGTTCCCTGACTAAGCGCGATGAGTCGTTGCAGCATCTCAATGAACAGGCCCGATATTGGCAGGTTGGACCAGTCCGTGTTCGATGTGATGTGGAACATCACCAGCCAGCCGTCGCCGCGCCGCTCGCCGGTGACCAGCGGCGTGCCGTCGCTAAGCCGCACCCAGGTCTTGTCGTTCAAATCCAGCGTCGGCTCGGCCAGCACCTGTCGGCGGATGCGCACATCGGGTGGGATACGCAAGCCGGCGAACGGGCTGGTCTCGTCGAATGGCATGATCCGGGCTGGCTTGGTCCACGACATAGTGCCGCCCAGCGCCCGCCCGCCGCCGCGCAGCCGCACCGGAATCAGCTTATCCGCGCCCTGCGCCAGCCGCGCCCCGGCGAAGCGGACCAGCACGCCGCCCTGGTCGATCCAGGTGCCAAGCCGTTTTGATTCGTTGTCCGACAGTTTGCCGATATCGGCCAGCGTGATGACCGCAAGCTTGCGCGCGATCAGTTCGGTGACGGTGCCGGTCTCGATCTGGCTGAACGGCGCCAGTGCGCGGCGCAGGTAATAGTCCCCGCTGAGCAGCGGTTGAGTACCTTCGCCGGTGCCGGCCGCGGCGATGCCGACCGGGCGGCGGCGCCACCGGTCGTCGATCAGGAACACCGCGCCTGGGCCGCTTTCCCCCTCGACCTCGACCCGGGTCGCGCGGTTGCGCAAATCAGCAGGCAGGCGGAAGCGCGCCACGGTTTCGCCCTGGCCGGGCGCGAAAATGGCCTCGGTGCGGTTGAGCAGCCTGCCGTCTTCATCGATCAGCCGTACGGCAAGTTTGGTTTCCGGCGCCGCGATAGCGCGCAACAGGGGCACCTCCAGCCCGTCGGCGCTGGCCTGCGGCGGCCGCACCAGATGGGCCCGGGCGCCAGGCGCGTCGAGATAGACCGTGACGCCGCCGAGCGCCTGAAGTCGCGCCACCAGCCGCCCGGAAAATTCGTCCCACAACCCGTTAGACAGAAAGGCGGCATGGGCCGAGCCGGCAAGGGTCAATTCCGCCAGCGCCTTGATCGCGCTTTCGTGGTCGGTGGACCACGGGCGGGGACGCATCGCCTTGACCACCTGACGCGCGGCGGCGGGTCGCAACAGGCCGCTCAGCATCGACCCGTCGGTGGCTTCGCGCCTGGCAGTGGTCAGGATACGCACCGGACGACCGGCCCGGTCGGCTTGATCGATCAGCGCGACCATCGCCTCGGTGCGCCGGCTCCAGCGCGGCCCGGCCGCCCAGCCGTCATCGACCACCAGCAGCAGCGGTCCGGTACCGACCAGCCGTCCCGCCGCATTCCACAGCGGATGGGCCAGCCCGAAGATAATCAGAGCCGCGATCAGCAGCCGTAGCGCGATCAGCCACCAGGGTGTGCGGGCCGGCGTTTCCTCGGGCGGGCGCAACGCCAGCAGTAACCTGAGCGGCGGGAACACCGCGACCAGCGGCGCCGGCGGGGTAATGCGCAGCAGCCACCACAGCACCGGCAGGGCCGCCAGCGCGGTCAGAACCCAGGGAGAGGCAAAGGCGAGCGCGCCAAGATTAAGCATGGGTCAGCTCCCGCCCGGCGCCGCCAGCGCCAGATATAGCGCCAGCAAGGCTGTTTGCGGCGGCTGATCGGTGCGGTGCGCGGTCCAGCTCCAATCGATGCCGCGCGCGGCATCCGACACCGCCCCGCGATGGGCCCGCATCAGCTCGACATAATCGCTTCGTACGCTTTCGACGCGACCGATCAGCGCTTCGCCTTCGCCTTCCATACCCTCGAATCGCACCCGGCCCGAGAAAGGCAGGGTTTCCTCGGCCGGATCGCAAATCTGCAGCAGATGCCCGCTCAGGCCGAGCCCGGCATAGGCGCGCAGCATGGCGGTGATGTCGTCGGCCGGCGACAGAAAGTCGGATACCATGACCAGCCTCGCATGGCGCGGCAGTTGTTCTATCGGCGGCAGGCTTGGTGCGTCGTCATCGGGTGCTGTCAGCGCCGCCGCCACCCGATCGAGCACCGCGCGCCCGCTGGCCGGTGGCAGGCCCGAGCCGAGCAGCGCGATGCGTTCACCGCCGCGCACCAGCAGCGCGGCCAGCGCCAGGGTCAGGATCGCGGCGCGCTCGGATTTTTCCGGTAAGGCTCCGTCCGACGCGTAGCCCATCGATGATGAGCGGTCGAGCCATAGCCAGACGCTCTCGGCGGCTTCCCATTCGTTCTCGCGGATAAAGACATGCTGGCGCTTGGCGGACTGGCGCCAATCGATGCGTTGGATCGCATCGCCCGGCTGATAGCGGCGGAACTGCCAGAAGGTCTCGCCCTGGCCGACGCGACGGCGGCCATGCACGCCCTGCTCTACGGTCGCGGCCACCTGTTCGGCGGCGACCATCAATGGCGGCAGGCGCGACGCCGCGTCCTCGGCGCGCTGTCTGACAGCGGCCGGGCCTTGCGCGGTCCGCGGACGGCGCGCGGAGAACCTCAATTCAGGGGCGCGCACAGCCTGTCTATCACCTCGTCGATGGTTACCCTGTCGGCGCGGGCGGCGAAGGTCAGCGCCATGCGGTGGCGCAGTACCGGCTTGGCCAGCGCCACCACATCGTCGATCGAGGGCGCGTAGCGGCCTTCCAGCAGCGCGCGCGCGCGGGTTGCCAGCATTAGCGCCTGGCTGGCGCGTGGCCCCGGTCCCCAGGCGACATGTTCGCGGATTTCGGGCAGGGGCGATGACTCCGGCCGGCCGTCGCGCACCAGCCGCAGGATCGCCTGCACCACGCTGTCGCCGACCGGTACCTGGCGCACCAGATGCTGGGCGGCAATCAGCTCGTCTGCGGTTATTACCTGTTCGGCCTTCTCCACCTCGACGCCGGTAGTCGCCAGCATGATTTCGCGCTCGGCCTCCTCGGACGGGTAGCCGACATCGACCTGCAGCAAAAACCGGTCGAGTTGCGCTTCGGGCAATGGATAGGTGCCTTCCTGTTCAAGCGGGTTCTGAGTCGCCAGCACATGAAAAGGCCGGGGCAGGGGATGATACTGGCCGGCCACCGAGACGCGCTGTTCCTGCATCGCCTGCAATAGCGCCGACTGGGTGCGCGGACTGGCGCGGTTGATCTCATCGGCCATCAGAAGCTGGCAGAAAACCGGCCCGTCGATAAAGCGGAAACTGCGCCGCCCGGTTTCGCTTTCATCCAGGATCTCGGATCCAAGTATATCGGCGGGCATCAGGTCAGGCGTGAACTGCACCCGTTTGTCGTCGAGCCCGAGCACGGTGCCCAATGTGTCGACCAGCATTGTCTTGCCAAGGCCGGGATAGCCGATCAACAGGACATGACCGCCGGCCAGCAGCGTGATAAGTGTTTCATCGACCACCTGTTGCTGGCCGAAGATCATCCGTCCGATTCGGTCGCGGACCAGCGCCATGCGGCGCCCGAGCGTTTCGATCTCGGCGACCAGGCGGGCAGATGGTTCGCCGCTATCCTCGGACGAGGATGCGGCGGCGGTAGAGACAGATTCAGTATCGGCCACGAAAACCTCCATGGTCGCGGGCTAAATTCCATGAGCAAGTCCATTCTCGACGGTTTAAGGGACCATCGTCCAGCCGAAAAAGAGGACGGAGGAAATTCCGGCCAGTTTTTTTGCGGCGATATCGATATGCGGATCGCGCGCGATGGCACCTGGTACTACCTGGGCTCGCCGATCGGACGCCAGGCGCTGGTCAAATTATTCGCAACCGTGCTAAGGCGCGACACGGATGGTGATTTCTGGCTCGAAACACCCGTCGAGAAATGCCGCATTCAGGTAGAGGACGCGCCCTTCGTCGCCGTCGAGATGACAGTCACGGGGGCGGGGGTGGAACAAAAGCTGGAATTCCGCACAAATGTTGACGAAATCGTGATCGCCGGGCCGGACCATCCGATTCGTGTCGACACCGATTCCACCACCGGAGAGCCGTCACCCTATATCATGGTACGTGATGGGTTGGAGGCGCTGATCGCGCGCGCCGTGTTCTATGATCTGGTCGAACTGGCCGAGGAACGCCGTGTCGATGGCGCAACCACGCTGGTGGTATGCAGCGATGCCACCTCGTTTTCGCTTGGCGCGCTGGATTGATTTGGGAATGCGGCATCATGCGTGAGTTGTTGCTCGATGTGTTTGACGGCCCCGCCGGCGGGGCCGACCCGGATATTGCCTGGCCCGCCGCGTCGCATGATGATGATGGCTCGCCGTTCAGCTCCGCCGCGGTGCTGGTGCCGCTGGTCGCCCATCCCGACGGCATGACGGTCCTGCTGACCCAGCGCACCGAGACGCTGCGCGCCCATGCCGGGCAAATCTCTTTCCCCGGCGGCCGCTTTGCACCGGGCGACGTGACGCCCGAGGATACGGCGTTGCGCGAGACCGAGGAAGAAATCGGCGTCGCCCGCCAACATGTAGAGCTGATCGGGCGTCTGACGGAACACGAAACCGGCACGGGGTACCGCGTGGTGCCGGTCGTGGGGTTGCTGTCGCCGCCGGTTGCCGTCACGGTGGACCCAAGTGAAGTTGATCACGCCTTCGAAGTGCCGCTGGATTTTGTGC
>JAZFSB010000162.1:0-5654 GCA_036445935.1 Alphaproteobacteria bacterium
GTCCCAAGAGATCCAGATAGGGCTGTAAATCGAACAGCAGCGCCGTCAGCGTGGCCATGAGGCTGGCCGGGGTGAACGGCTCGGGCGGTGCGGAAACCGCCTCCAGGCGCATATCGTTGTCCTCGGAAAGGCCGATACGACCATGGGCGGTGCACGCGCTTTGGTCGAGGATGCGCCGGATCAGGTGGCGTCCTTCGCCGATTTCCATGGTGTAGGGCAGCTTGCCCAAATCCGCGGTGAGCCGCACCTGTGGCTCCGATGCGGTGTCGATCTCGGCGTGATATTCGACGCCGCGATAGGCGAAGTCGAGACGTAGCGGCGCGGCGCTGTCGCGCGGCCGGATCCGGCCCTGTTTGTCGACCTGAATCTCGCCGACTTTGAGCGGAAAGCAACGGCCCGCGACCCATGCCGCAGTGATCGATAACTCGGTATCCGCCAAATCCGTCGGTCCATCGAAGTCGGGAGTTTCGCTCGGCATCGCCGTACCCCAATTCCCAGCACTGCCGATGGCATAGCACCGAATCGATTAACAGCATGTAAAACCTTTCCTATATAGGGGGGGTGCGTGTAGGAATGGCACGCCATTTTCTCTTGGAGTTCTTAGTTTGCCCGAACGGAACGACCCTCTGGAAGGCGTGCTGGTGTCGATCCATCGCGCCGGCTGGCCGTTCATCGCGGCCGCCCTGGTGGTGGCGGCGCTGCTGTACCTGGCGTGGCCGCCGCTGGTCGTGCCGGGCCTGATATTGGCGCTGTTTTGCGTTTATTTCTTTCGCGATCCAGATCGGGTGGTTCCCTTGCGTCCGGGCTTGGTGGTCAGCCCGGCCGACGGACGCATCGTCGCCGTCGCGCCGGCGCCGCCGCCGCCGGATCTGGGCATGGCTCCGGAACCAGTGACCCGGATCAGCATCTTTCTCAACGTCTTCGACGTCCACATCAACCGGGTCCCGGCGGCGGGTACGATCGCCGAGTTGGCCTACCACAAGGGCAAGTTCGTCAACGCGGCGAAGGACAAGGCCTCGGAAGACAACGAACGTCAGGTCGTGCGTTTGACGACCCCGGATGGTAAGGATATTGCCTTTGTGCAAATCGCCGGGCTGGTGGCGCGGCGCATCGTGTGCAACCTGAGCCGGGGACAGAGCGTGCAAGCCGGCGAGCGCTTCGGACTGATCCGCTTCGGCAGCCGTGCCGATATCTACCTGCCCGCGGGCGTGTCGGCCCTGGTGGTGCCGGGACAGCGCGCGGTCGGCGGCGAAACCGTGATCGCCGATCTCGAGTCCACTGAAGCCCCGCGCCAAGGGGCGCGGCGGTGAACCGGGGAGGGACCGGATGACGGGTCTCAAGCGGCGCCGGTTGCCCGGTCTCACGGTCAACCGGTTGATCCCGAATGCGCTCACGCTGCTGGCGCTTTGCGCCGGTATGACGGCGATCCGGCTGGCCTTCCTCGAGCGCTGGGAATTGGCCATCGCCGCGGTCCTGGTCGCCATGGTCGGGGACGTGCTCGACGGGCGCATCGCCCGCCTGATGAATGCGACCAGCGAGTTCGGCGCGCAACTCGATTCGCTGGCCGACGTCATCAGCTTCGGCGTGACCCCGGCGATTATCATCTACCTCTGGGCCCTGGGCGACGCCGGCGGGCTGGGTTGGGCCCTGGTCCTGGTGTTTGTCATGGCCAGCGCGCTACGGCTGGCGCGGTTCAACGTTTCGCTGGACGACGAGAAGCCGGCGCCGAGCTGGGCCAACCGCTTTTTCACCGGCGTGCCGGCCCCGGGCGGCGCCGGACTGGTGTTGCTTCCGATGGTGATGAGCTTCGAGCTCGGCGACGAGGTGCTGGCGTCCCCGGTTCTCAACGGCGTCTTGCTGGCGGTGGTCGCGGCCCTCATGGTCAGCAAAGTGCCCAGCTTCTCGGCCAAGCAGTTCCGGGTCCGCCAGAGCTACGTCGGCCTGGTCCTGGTCGGGGTCGGTGCCTTCGTGGCCTTCCTGGTGAGCACGCCCTGGATCACCCTGAGCCTGGCCGGGCTGGCATACGCGGTTTCGATTCCGTTCTCCGCCCGGCAGTACCATCGCCTGCAAGCCCGGCACGGCGCCGCGCAAGCGACGGTTTCACCGGATGGCGGCGATACCCCGGCCCAGAACGACGAATAGAATCGAGAAGTTTCGATATTAACCTTCCGGTAACCCAAACCCCGGAAAAAGAGGGCGGCTGGTTTTCGCCTGGTTCGGCGCGCTCGAAACGCGCCTGGGTGCTCCGCGTCCGCCCGCGGGATGGGAAGCCCGAGGAAAGAATCGCAGGAAGGGTCTAGAGGTGGCGGTGAATAAGCTGAACTGGGGCAAGCTCTGCGTCATGGTGGTGGACGACAACGCCTTCATGCGCGATCTTCTGGCCAACACCATCAAGGCCTTCGGAATCGATCACGTCGTGGCCGAACCGGATTGCGCGACGGCGATCAAGCGGCTGAAGCTGAGCAAGACCGATCCCATCGCCGCCGGCATCGGTACCGTCGACACGATCATCTCGGACTACCTGATGGAAGGCGTCGACGGGAACCTGTTTCTGCATTGGATCAGGACCAACCAGGGGGTTCCGGACCGCTTCGTGCCCTTCGTCATGGTTTCGGGTGCTGCCGATCAGTTCGTGGTCGAGCAGGCGCGCGACACCGGGGTAACCGAGTTCATGGCCAAACCGTTCTCGGCGCGCTCGGTCGCCGACCGCATTCTTGCGGTGGTGAACTCGCCGCGCCAATTCGTCCTCGCGCCCGGCTATTTCGGACCGGACCGGCGGCGCGCTGCGATCCGCGTTGACGAGGAGCGCCGCAAGACCCAAGAATCCCAGATCCAGATCGTCAAGCCCGACTCGAACGTCCAAGCCCTGCGCGAAGATGTCCGCACCACCTATTTCCGGCCCAACAACCGGATCCGGGAGAAGCTAGGTCCGATGACGCGGGAGGCGATTCATTTCGATCCCCTGATCATCGACGCCGCCCAGGAGCGGATTAAAAGCCTGGTCGGCGACTATGCCGATTGGGCCAGACGCTATATCTCGTCGATGTCCGACTCGCTGACCTCGCTCGAGGTCGGCGGTTGGCCCGAGGACGGCAACGCCAAGCACGTCGCCAACATCAACCGCATCGCTCACGAGTTGCGCGGCCAGAGCGGCACCTTCGATTACCAGCTGATCACTTCGTTCGGAAAATCGCTCTACAAAGCGACCATGGATATCGAGATGAAGATCACCGAAAACCGCCTCAAGCTCGTCGAGGCCCATATCGATGCGATCCGGACGGTGTTCCGGAACCGCATCACCGGGGACGGCGGGAAGGTCGGCAAGGCACTGCTGGGCGAGATCGAGAACGCGGCCCATAAATACAAGTAGCACCAGCCCGGCATCTGGCCCGCCGAGCTATTCGGCCGCCTCGAGCAGATTTCGATCGCCCGGCTGGATCGGGGCCGCGGTCGGCGCGGAATCGCTCCGGCGCCGGCGCCGCCAGGCGGCCAGATTTTCGCGTATCATGAGCGCGCTCGGCGTGACCACCAGCGTCAACACCGTGGCGAAGGTCAGACCGAAGGCGATGGCGGTGGACAACTGGCGCCACCATTGGGTCGAGGGTGCTCCGAATTGAACCTCGCGCGCGATCATGTCGACATTCAGGCCGAGAACCATGGGCATCAAACCCAACACCGTGGTGATGGTGGTCAGCAGCACCGGCCGCAGGCGTTGCGCGCCGGTGCGCAGGATCGCTTCGAGTGGAGAGGGCGCCGTCTTCTTGAGCCGGTCGAAGGTGTCGATCAGCACGATATTGTTGTTGACCACGATACCTGCGAGCGCGATCACGCCGATGCCCGCCATGATGATGCCGAAGGGCTGGTCGGTGATCAGCAGCCCGATCATCACCCCGACCGTCGACATGATCACGGCGCTGAGGATCAGGAAGGCGCTGTAGAAACTGTTGAACTGGGTCACCAGGATGATGGCCATCAGGAAGATCGCGACCCCAAAGGCCTTGATCAGGAATTTCTGGGCCGCGACCTGCTCCTTGTCCTCGCCCCTGAAGGCGATGTCGACGCGCGGATCGAGGCCGGCGGTGGTCAGCCAGTCGCGCAGCTCGCGCACCTTGGTGGCGGGCAGCACGCCGGGTGCGACTTCGGCCCTGACCGTCATGACCCGGCGCCCGTCGACCCGGCGCAGATTGCCGACCTTGGGCCGCGCCACGCGCGAGACGAAGTTGGAAATCGGCACCAGGCCCGATTGGGTGCGCACGCGGATGTTGTCGAGCTGCTCGATGTTGCGGAACGCGGCCGGCAGGCGCGCCACGATGTCGATCTCCTCGTCACTGCCGTCGGGCCGGTATTCGCCGAGCTTGGTGCCGTTGGTGATCATGCGCACGTAGTTGCCGATCAGGGTGACGTCGGCACCGAATTTGGCGGCCTCGGCGCGGTCGACCTTCAGCTCCCACTCGATACCGGGAATCGGCTGGCCGTCCTCGATGTCGACGAAGCCGCCGAGCTCGGCCATGAAGGCGGCAATGCGCGCCGCCGCGGGCCCGATCAACTCCGGCAGCTCGGAAGAGACCTGGAGCTGGACCGGCTTGCCGACCGGCGGCCCGGCGTGCGGCTTGCGCGGTTCCACGGTGACGCCGGCGAGCGGGGCCGTGCGGGCACGGATGTCGGCCAGGATCGCATCGGCCGGACGGCGCCGGTCCCAGTCGGTGAACTCGATCTGGATGGTGCCGATGAGGTCCTCGGGCTCGTCCTGCTGAATCCCGGAGGAGGCGACGCTGCGTGCGTAGATCGCGTGCAGCTCACGGGTTTCCGCATGCAGCGACAGGATGCGCTCCTCGACCTGGCGCAGCAGCGCATCGCGCTCCGTAATCGAAAGGTTGCCCCGCGCGTGGACCTGGAGCAGGGCGTTCTCGGGCTCGACGGTGGGAAAGAACTCGATGCCGCGGCCGAACTGGCCATAGGCCACCTGGGCGCCGATCAGCACGGCGAAAGCGACGGCGATCACCTTGACCGGATGGGCGAGGGCGCGGCGCAGCACGCCCAGGTAAATGCCGGTGAAACCCTTGACGTTGCGCAGGTGGTCGGGGTCGTCGGCGGCGCCGGCGGCGATCGCCTTGACCGTGTCCGCATCGGCTCCGCCGCTTGGCGCGCCGAACAACGCGCCCAGCGTCGGCACGAAAATTAGCGCCATAAACAGCGAGGCCGACAGCGTCGCGACCAGGGTGATGGGCAGGTACTTCATGAACTCGCCGACGATCCCGGGCCAGAATACCAGCGGCAGGAAGGCCGCCAGCGTAGTTGCGGTCGCGGCGATGATCGGCCAGGCCATGCGCTTGGCGGCGAGGGAATAGGTCGCCTTGCGCCCGTGACCCTCGGTCATCTTGCGATCGGCGTATTCGGTGACCACGATCGAGCCGTCGACCAGCATGCCGACCGCCAGGATCAGACTGAACAGCACTACGATATTGATGGTCATGCCGAAGGCGGCAAGCACCAGGATGCCGGCCAGGAAGGAACCGGGGATGGCGATCCCGACCAGCCCCGCCGACCTCAGGCCGAGGGCGCCCACGATCACCACCATGACCAGGAGCACCGCGCTGAGTACGTTGTTCTGCAGGTCGACCAGCATGGTGCGGATGTCGGTCGACTTGTCCTGG
>JAZFSB010000163.1:0-2761 GCA_036445935.1 Alphaproteobacteria bacterium
CGAATATTTTGGCGAGGTCGGCTATCTGGCGCGGCCCAAGGATTATTACCCGAAGGGCTACGAGGGCCTGCTGCCCAACATCATGCTGATCTCGAACATCCGCGAGAATGGCGAGCCGATTGGCGCATTGCCCGATGGCGAGATGATGTTCCACAACGACATGCTGCATGCGGACCTCCCGCACAAGGCGACCCTGCTTTATTCGGTCGAGGTGCCGAGCCAGGGCGGCAACACGCTGTTCGCCAACGGCTACGCCGCCCATGACGCGCTGCCGGCCGAGGTGCGCGCGCGGCTTGATGGCCGGACCGCCCGGCACCACTACAATTACGGCTCCACCCAGAAGGGCGACGATCGCGGCACGCCCGCCTTCTCGGATTCCGAACATCCGCTGTTCCGCACCCATGACGACACCGGCAAAAAGGCGATCTACGCCAACCGGCTGATGACCGAAGAAATCGTTGGCTTAGACAAAGACGAAAGCGACCGGTTGCTTGGAACCCTGTTCGATGTCTCGGAGCGGCCCGAATTCGTCTATGAGCATGTCTGGCAACCGGGCGACCTGTTGCTGTGGGACAACCGCTGCTCCGCCCACGCCCGAACCGATTTCCCCGCCGGCGAACGCCGCCTCATGCTCCGCACCACCGTCGCCGGGACCGTGAAGCCGTTTTGAGGGGGGGCGGGCAAACATCGCCCCCATTCCCGCTTGATTGCAGCCCCATCGGCTCTATTTTAGGCACAACGGGAATTTTCAGTTCGGGAGATATCTATGTCCATCGTCGGAATCGACGCGGTGACCTATGGGGTGCGCGACCTTGCCAAGGGGGCGCGGTTTTATCAGGATTTCGGGCTCAAGAAGCTCAAGGGCGGCAAGAATGGGGCCATCTTCGAAGCCCAGGACGGCTCGCAGATCATCCTCAAGCCAGGGACGGCCAAGGACCTGCCGGCGCGATTCCAGCCGGGCCCCGGCGTGCGCGAGGTCTGCTGGGGAGTGTCCAGCAAGGCCGACCTGACGCGGCTGCGCAAGGAAATGGAAAAGGATCGCGCGGTCACGGTGGATGCGGACGGCACGATCCACGCGATCGACGTGGCGGGTATCCCCATCGCCTTCCGCAAGACCACGCGGCGCAAGCTCGCCAAGCCCGGCCGCACCGACATCAACGCGCCGCAGTCGCCTTCGCGCATCGATGCGCGCGCGATTTATTACGACCGCGCCCGACCGCTCACCGTCGGCCATATCGTGTTCAACGTGCCGGACCAGAAGGCGATGGAACGCTTTTACGTCAAGCGGCTTGGTTTCGTGGTGTCGGATTATTATTCCGGGCGCGGCGTGTTCCTGCGCACCGCCCCGCGCTCCGTCCATCACGCGATGTTCTTCCTCGAGGATGAGGCCGGCCAGACCCGGATCAACCATATCGGCTTCGGTGTGCGCGATCTGCATGAGATGTTCGCCGGTGGGCTGAATTTCCAGAAAAAGGGCTGGAAGACGGCGATCGGCCCGGGCCGGCATCACGTTTCATCGTGCTATTTCTGGTATTTCGGCAACCCGAGCGGCGGCAATTCGGAATATTTCTGCGATGAGGATTTCTGCACCGAGGGCTGGAAGCCGAAGCATTGGGACCCGGCGCCGGAAACCTTCGCGGAATGGGTGCTGGGCAAGGGGCTGCCGCGGTCCAATGTGCTGCCGCCAACCCGCACCAAGCAGGATGCCAAGCGCAAACGCGCCTGAGTTGACAGGGAGAAGCCGTCATGGCGATTACGGGGCTGGATAGCGTTGTCTATGGCGTTGACGATCTTGATGTCGCGCGCCGTTTCTGGACCGATTTCGGGCTTAAGCCGGTCGCCGACGATAAGGGTGGGCTGGTGTTTGAAACCCTTGAGGGCGCCCGCGTGGTGGTGCGGCCCACCGCCGATCCCGCCCTGCCGCGAGGTCTGGCCGAGGGCAACACGGTGCGCGAAATCATCTGGGGCGTGGGGGATGCCGCCGAACTTGACGCCATTGCCGCCAAGCTCGGGGGCGACCGAGAAGTCCGCCGCGACGCGGACGGCGCCGTGCATTCGACCGACCATCACGGCTACGCCATCGGCTTTCGCAAGACCGCCGTCACCCGGGTCGGGGTCGATCCCACCAACTACAACGTGTCGGGCCAGCCCGGGCGCATCAACGAGCGCGGAAAATTCTACGACCGCGCGACCCCGCAGCAGATGTCGCATATCGTGCTGCTGGCGCCCGATCTTGATGAAGCGGTCGCGTTCTATACCGAGCGGCTGGGCTTCGTGGTGACGGATTACTATCCCGGGCGGGGCTATTTCACCCGCGCGCCGGGCTCGCACGAGCATCACAATCTTTTCCTGCTCAAGGCGGACGACAATATCGGCTTTCACCATCTGGCGTTCGAACTGCGCGACATCCACGAGGTGTTCGGCGGCGGGCTGCACATGTCGGACCAGGGCTGGCAGACCCATCTCGGCCCCGGGCGGCACCCGATCTCATCGTGTTATTTCTGGTACTTCAAGAACCCGTGCGGCGGGGCGGCGGAATATGATTCCGATTCCGATTACGTGACCGAGGAGTGGCAGGCGCGCGCCTGGGAATCGACGCCCGAAGCCTTCGCCGAATGGGCCTATGACGGTGGCGCGAAGCGCTATTCCGGCATCCAGACCGGCAAGGCCTGACCGGTCTGATCGAAAATTGCTCTAGCAGGTTGCTGAAAAACTGTTTTGAGCCGCCGCACATCCTTCGAGACGCGCCCCTTCGGGACGC
>JAZFSB010000164.1:0-18176 GCA_036445935.1 Alphaproteobacteria bacterium
CGAGAAACGAGATCATGGACCCGGTGGCTTCGTCCTTTCCTGGCCGGGCGGCATCGTCGCGCCGTCCGTGTCGGCCACCCGGTAGGCGAACAGGCCAAGCAGAGGCCGCGCGGCGATTTCCGGAAGCAGGCCCAGAAACCAGATTCCCCACCGTAGCAGGGCGGGAAAGACGATTAATCGCCTTTGTTGATCCAACCCGTTCCGGATGCGCCGCGTCGCCACAGCCATGGAAACCATCAGCGGCTTGGACCCAATTACCCTATCACTCATGTCGGACACCACAAAGCCCGGGCAGATCACGGACACCGAAATTCCGGCCGCGTGATGGGCCCGTCCGAGCGCCTCGGCCCACATCCGGAGTCCCGCCTTGCTGCCGCTATAGGCCGGCGTGTTCGGAAACCCGTAAAGGGCCGCCAGCGAGCACATCACGGCAATGTGGCCGCGCCCGCGCCGGCACATCGGATCGATCAGCGGGACGATGCTGTTGATGGCGCCGCCCAGGTTGATATCGAAAGTGCGCCAGGTATCGGCCCCGGTCTCCGGTGCGCCGGCCGCGCCGATGCTGCTTGAAACGCCGGCATTGGCGATGACCAGGTCGACCGGATTTTCCTTATCGAACCGGGTAAGCCAGTCACCCATCGCATCGCGCTCGCGCACATCGATCGTCGCGGTCGTCACCGTGGCGCCGCGTTCGCGGCACGTAGCCGCGATCCGTTCCAACCGCGCGCCATCGCGCCCGAGCAGTCCCAGCGTCACGCCCGGCGCGGCATAGGATTCCGCCAATGCCGCCCCAATACCGCGCGAAGCGCCGGTAATGACCAGGCTGGCCGGGGGGCGGTCAGGCCGCTTCATCAAGCCGGTCCGCGATCGTGACACGCGAGTTGAATGTGCGGTGGCCGGGCTGGAAACCGTCCAGCGGGTCATCGGCACGGGTCATGTGGCCAACCGCCGCCGCGACGGCGAGGGCGACTGCGTCCTCGGTGTAAAAGCCCCCCGGAATCATCGCGCCATCGGCCAGCACGGCCAGGAAATCGGCCAGCAACCCGGCGTTGGGCGGCGCCGGGTCGGTCCAGAACCCGGCCAGCCGTCCCTGATGGGTCAGCCCGTCGATGTCGTAGACCGCCCGGCCCAGGGCGATCACTGGCGCCCCTTGCTGCAATGCGGTCAGCCCGACCGTGCTGTTGACGTTGATCACGCCATGCGCGCGTGCCATCAGCTGGTTGAGATCGCCACCATCGATGAAGATCACCCGGTCCACTACGTCGAGGCGGCGGGCCAGCGCCCGAGTGCGCCGCCGATAGTTGATCCAGCCATTATCGAGCGGGTGATTCTTGATCACCAGCAGGGCTTCGGTGGGCGCGTTCAGCGCAAAATCAGTGACGACCGCCTCGATCGAATTCATCAGCCGTCGAAACGGCGAATGCACCCGGATCTGGCTGTCTGTGTCGAGCTGCAGCGCGAAGACGAAAAACGGGCGCGCACCGCCCATCAGATCGGCGACGATGCGTGTGGCTTCGGCGGCGCGGCGGCGGCGCGCCGCAAGCCGACCCGCCCAGGTCGCGTATTCCGCCCAGATCGGATAGGGCCGGTGGGTGCGATAGTTGGGATAGCGCGGCAGGTACAGATAGTTTGCCGCCTGCCACTTGAAATCGTAGCGCACGCGAAGCTCCATGCCGTAACCCAGGTCGCTATGTTCCGCGTAAGGCGCAATGCCGCGCGCCGTCTCGCGGTACCAGGCGGGATCGGCGGGGAGGCGCGAATAGCCGTTGATGCCGTCGCGTTCCAGCGTCAGCCAGAGCGGGCGGAGATAACCTTCCTCGCCGACGTGAACGGTGAGGCCGCGCGCGCGCGCCGCATTGATGGCCGCGCGGTGGGTCTCACGGCAGTCATTGTGCAGAACGATGTCGGTGACGCCGGCGCGGTCGTAGGCCAGGCCCAGAAATTCTCCGAACTCCGTTGCCGGGCCGCGATAGTCGGTTGCGTTCCAACCGCCCCAGAACACCCGGTCGCCGCCGCAGATATTGACCCGTGACACGGCATGGCCCGCCGCCACCAACCCATCACCCAGCCGCCGGTAAAAATGGCTCGCATTGCCCTGGACGAAGAAGAAATGCCGGCTGGTCATGGCATCCGATTGGCATCCGCCCTGCCACCGACAGAAAGCGGCAGCGCCGCGGACATGAGATGCATTCCGCCCTCGTGCATCAGTCGCTCGTGCGACTCTATGGGGACGGTTTCGATGATTTCGAACCCGCTCGACAGGTACAGCTTTAGCGCGGGTTCGTTATCCGCCCAGACATGCAGTGTCACGGTGTCGAATTCAAGCTCCGCTGTAAGTTCACCGACGCAGCCCAGCAGCAGCCGGCCGACGCCCTTGCCGCGCGCGGCTTCCGGGACCGCCAGGCTGTTGAGATAAAGCGTGCCTTGTACGTCGGCCTCCAGCACGCCGCGCACCCGGTTGAGCCGGCGCCGGGGGATGACGTTCCGGACGATCCACGGCAGGCCGAATTCCTCGCCGGGGTAGCACAGCGCAAGCCCCTGAACCTTACCGTCCTGGTCGGCAAGAATGCCGTTGGTGTAGCTGAAAAGGGTTGCTTCGTCGGACACGGCGTAGCGGATCATGTCACGCGCCGACACTCCCGGCACCAGCCCGCCGAGCAGAAATTCGTAGAGCCCGCCGCCGGCGTTCACTACCAGATCTGCGACATCGTCGATGTCCTCGGCCTGTCCGAATCGAAACGAAATTTCCATATGCCGTCGATCGTCAGGGATGAGTCCGCCCGGCGCGGCTTCCCTGTCCTGTTTGGTGCTGCCCGGCGGCGCATGGTCATATGGTAGCGCGTTTAAGGCAAGGAGTTTTGCCGCCATCAAACGGTTCTATTTGGTCCGATACTGCTCTAACGTTCCGGGGACGCCTTCTTCAACGCGACGATCGGACTCTCTTGGCGGGCAGGCTCTTCATGATCCGGGTTCTTTCTCCTGTTCTTTGGCTGGTTGGTATTTTCAGCCATCAGAAGTCCTTTCGCCGAAATCCCCTTCTTGGCAGCCGCCTGGCGAATCGGGCCGGTCTGCATGTGTTCAGGGTGGTCGCGGCGCGTGTCGCCTACAGGCTTCGCCTGGTTTTGCTGGCGCCGATGATGGGGTGGGACGATCGGCGCGCGTTCGCGCGCGACGGCTATCTGGCCCGCCCCGAATTTCTGTCTGCCGCCGATTTCGACCGGCTGTGCCATGAGGTCGACCGGCTTGAGACCCGGATCCACGAGATGGTCGAGGGCGATACGCTTACCCAGCGCATCTTTGTCGATACCGAATGTCTGTCCCATTTGCCGACCCTCAAGGCTGCGATGACGGACCGGCGGCGCACCGCGCCGATTCGCTATGCCACGTCGAAAAACCGGCTGCCGCTGATCTTCATCGAGAACCTGTTGCGCAACGCGGTCGCCGATGGCGATGACGACCCGCAATCCACGGCGCATACCGATACGTTTCATTCCACCATCAAGGGCTGGCTGTTTCTGGACGATGTCACGGACCAGAACGGGCCGTTTACATATGTCCCGGGATCACACCGGCTGACGGCGGCCCGGCTGGGCTGGGAATATCGCCGTAGTATCGTCGCCAGGGACCTGACGGACGGTCATTCCGAAGACGGGTCGTTTCGCTATGAAAGCGACGATATTCGAGGCCTTGGTTGCGGTGATCCTATCCGCTTCACGGTGCCGGCCAATACGCTGGTCATCGCCGATACGTTTGGCGTCCATTGGCGCGCGCCCGCCGCCGGCGGGGCCCGGCGTCGCGCCATCTGGTTTCAAAGCCGCGACAATCCGTTCAGCCCCTTCATCACGCCGCTACCGTCGCTGACCCGCCGGATCAACGAATTCGTCGTCAAGCGGTACCTGGCGCGCTTCGACCGCGCGGTTGCCGATCGCGACGGCGAGCGTGTTTTCAAGGGTAGGCTGTCGCCGGATTAAAGCGGCATCCGGTGAAGTCTGCATCGGTCAGAGAAAATTTACCTGCTAAGCCGCTCGATGGTCGCCGTCGTGCTGTGGCCCTCTTCGAGATCGATCAGCCGGACCTCGCCGCCCCAGCCCTGGACCAGTTCGGCGCCCACCACCGTGTCGACGGTATAATCGGCGCCCTTGGCCAACATATCGGGGCGGAATTTTTCGATCAGCGCCAACGGCGTGTCTTCGGGAAAAATCACCACCAGATCGACGCTGGCCAGCGAGGCCAGCACGGCGGCGCGCGCGGCCTCGTTCTGCACCGGTCGCGCTTCGCCTTTCAACCGGCGCACCGAGGCGTCCGAATTGAGTCCAACCACCAGCCGGTCGCAGGCCGCGCGCGACTTGGCGAGCAGCGCTACATGACCGGGATGGATCAGGTCGAAACAGCCGTTGGTGAAGCCGATGCAATCGCCCCGCCCGCGCCAGGCTTTGATGCGATCGCCCGCGCTGTCGGGGCTCATCACCTTGGTTTCGCCGGGCAATAGCAGCTCGCGGCGATGGATTGCGTCGATCACATCATCGGCCCAGGCGACCGCGGTTCCGACCTTGCCGACCACGATTCCGGCGGCGAGATTGGCGAGCCGGGCGGCGTCGATCGCCTCGATCCCGACGGCGCGGGCAGCGGCCAGCGCGGCGACCACGGTATCGCCGGCGCCCGAGACATCGAACACCTCACGCGCCTCGGCCACCAGGTTGGCGACCTCGTCGGCACCGACCAGCGACATGCCGGCGGCGCTGCGTGTCACCAGTACCCCCTCGATGCCGCATTCGCCGGCGATATGGCGCGCGGCGGCGATAATGGCGTCTTCACTGGTGACGTCCATTCGGCTTGCCGCCGCCAGTTCACGACGATTCGGCGTGATCAGGCTCGCGCCGGCGTAGCGGGTGAAATCGTCTCCCTTGGGGTCGACGATCACGGGTTTGCCGGCGGCGCGCGCGGCCGCGATCAGCGACGCTGTCAGCGGCGCGGTCAGAACGCCCTTGCCATAATCCGACAACACCAGCGCGCCGCAGCGCTCCAGCGCCCGACAAGCGGCCTCACCCAATCGGGCGGCCAGGGCATCGGAAACCGGCCGGGTGGTTTCGCGATCGACCCGCAGCAACTGCTGTACGCCGGAAAAATATCGTGTCTTGATGCTAGTCTGGCGGCCCGCATCCTCAATGATATCGCTGGTGACGCTATCGAGCGCCCCCATGAGGGCGCGAATTTCACCACCCGCCTCGTCGTCCCCGACAACGCCGATAAAATCGACGGATGCGCCCAGCGCGGCGAGATTGCGCGTGACGTTCCCCGCGCCGCCCAGCATTGCCGCTTCTTCGGTCACGCGGCACACCGGCACCGGCGCCTCGGGCGATATCCGCGCTACCTCACCCTGAACGAAGCGGTCGAGCATGACATCGCCGACCACAAGGACGCGCGCATCGCGCACGCGGTCGATCAGGGAAGTCAGGTCGGTGGAATTCGCCATGCGCCGCGGGTCCGCTTGCTCGATTGCAGACCTACAAATGGCCGAAATGAGCGCGGCTGGCAAGCAGCGGGAAGTGCTCTCGGTTTCAGGCGTCGGGGCCGAGCGGCGGCATTTCGATGCGGTCGCCGAGACGCACCGTGTCCAGCATCGGCAGCCGGTTCACACGCATGATGGTGTGCAGCGTCCTGATATAATCGGTCCCGCGCTCGGAATAGCCTTTCAGCATGCCGGCCAGCCGGACGCCGTCGATTGTGTTGCCCTCGGCGCGGAGGTCGGCGCGCAGGCGCCGGAACTCGTCATAGGCATAATGGCTGTTCAGGTTATGGGCGTAGGACTTCACCCCGTCGATCAGGTGGCCAAAGGCGCGGACCCGGTACTTTTCGCCCTCTGCGCGCTCATGGGGGACAATCCCCGGCTTGTCCTTCCAGGTGCGTTGGCCAAACAGGGCATTGCCCTCGCGCGCGAAACGCGACGTGCCCCAGCCACTCTCCTCGGCTGATTGGGCCAACGCGAGCGATGGCGGAATGATATCCACGCGCTGCAGCAAGGCATCAAAATCAGGCTTATCGAGCCCGTATTTATCCGCCAGGGCGAGGAACCACGCATCATCGGCGACCGACATGGCAAGTTTGCGCCGATGACGGTCGCGCAGCACGGTAAGGCGCGCGCGATCATGCAGGATCAATTCATTCACATGCAGGATCAGCGGTAGTGCCGCCTTGATGAAAACCAGCTTGCGCTGGGCTGCCGGGCGGAACGCCGTCAGGTCATCGGGCAGGGTGGACATGAACAGTCGCGGGACTTCACCGCGCGCCAGGACCAGGTCCATCCGGTAGCCGATACGCTCGAACAAGGCGGTCAGCTTGGAAGTCGCGCCGGCGACATTGCTCACCGTCGTCGGTTTGAACATCGACACCCGGACCAACAGTGGAGAGACCGGCGCGGCCGACAGCCTGACGACCGGCGCGGCGGGGCTGCTCGATTTGGTCAGGTGGTCATGCGCTACCAGCCCGAACAGGCCGACGGCCATGCCGATGGTGACGGCTGCCGCCATCTTTTCAAACCTCAGGTCGGGCTGTTGAAAAACGCGTGCTTGGCGTTGGGGACTCATTTGGTTGGGTTCCTCTGTTCCGATCAGCCTTCCCATGAAAGGCCAATCGGTTTTACAGGTTCCGCGGTGCCGAAAACGCGGACTTGGTTAACGTGCGTCTCCGCCTGACGCACGGGCGAAGATCGGTTAATCATAAATTAAGATCAAGCTCTTCAGGTCGGTGGTGACGGGTGCGAAATATCAACTCATTGAAAATTCCTGCTAAAATGGTCTTGTTCCGGAAGCGGAATTTTCTAATTGAGGGTCACGGAACGCCTTGCGCGGCCCGTAACTCAGCACCGTTATGGTTAACGCCGGGGGAGGTTCAGGTCAGCGCGTCTATTTGTTCGACGGTCAGATTTCCCGGCACGACGGTAATCGGAACCGGGAACTCGCCCGCCATCTTGCCGGCCAGCGATGTGACCAGCGGGCCCGGCCCCTTTTTCTCGGTGCCGGCGCCCAGCACCAGGATCGCAATGTGCGGCTCCTCGGCGATCAGCTTGACGATTTCGTCGGCGGCATTGCCTTCGCGCACATAAAGCACCGGCATCAACCCGATCAACTCATTGACGTGGGCGGCAAGCCCGTTGAGCACGCGCTCGGCCTCTTCGCGTTCTTCCTCGCGCATTTTTTCGCCCACCGCCGCCCAGTGCTGAAAATCGGCTGGCTGGGTGACATAGAGCAGCGCGATGCGACCGCCGGTATGCTCCGCGCGACGGCAGGCGAAGCGCAGCGCCAGGCTCATCTCCTTGGTCGCGTCCACGACCACCAGGAAAATACGGCCTTCAACCGTCTTGTCCCCGGCGCCCGCGCCGGTATCGGAACTGCTGTCTGTCGTCATGACCTTCTGAAGATTACGCCGGCCGTCCACCCGGCAAGCAGGGCAATAATAACGGCGAGAATACCGTAAATCGCGGCGTGGCGGTGGGCAAATTCGAAAATCGCCGCTTCCAACCCGACCTTGCGTACGGTGATCGGCGTCAGCGACCTGCCGACCGGCTCGCCCTGGCGGAACAGATAGACCTCGGCCGAATAGGTGCCGGTCGGCACCGTCGCGGGAAACGTGATCTCGGTCCGGAACAGCCGCCCGTCCATCACCGTCACCCCGCCCGGCGACTCGCTGTAGAGCTTGCCCTCGCGCTTGAGCCGGATCAGGGCGGTACGGAATTCGCGCACCAGGTCGTCCGGCGCCGCCGACAGGGCCGGCAGATTTAGCGTCGCCACGCCGATGCGGTATTCCATCAGCGTATTTCTGTTGGCGAACGCGCCGAGCGGCCGGCTGCTGGCGACATGGTAATAGGCCGGCACGCCGCCGAATTCGATCGAACGGCCATTGATCCAGATGCCGCCGGTCCGTTCCTTGCGGCGCACCACCTCGTCGCGTCGCGGGCCGCGTACCACCACGACCACATCGCCGGCGCCGTCGGTGCTGCCGAACAGGAGAAGCTGGGCGCCGGTAAACCCCGTACTGATCTTGATCTGCTTGCTCGACAGATCGGCGATCAGCGGCCGCGCCGCCTGGGCGACGGCGAGTGCCGCCGCCGCGATCCCCGCGCAAGCCGCCCCGATGACAAGCGCTCGCCTCACGAGAGCCCCCCGATGAGCCCGAGCGAGTAAAGCTCGGCCGGCATCGCCACCAGGTCCCAACCGACCCGGATCGCAACCGCGAGCACGATCAGCCCGAGCAGGGCGCGCAACTGCTCGCCGCGCAACCGCGCGCCAACCATGGTGCCGAACTGGGCCCCGATCACGCTGCCCAGCACCAGCAGCAGGGCGATCATCACATCGACGGTCTGGTTGTTCACCGATTGCAGAAAGGTGACGTTGGCGGTGACGAAGATGATCTGGAACAGCGACGTGCCCACCACCATTGCGGTCGGCATGCCGAGCAGATAGATCATCGCCGGGACCATGATGAAGCCGCCGCCGACGCCCATGATGGCCGACAGCACGCCGACGAATACGCCAATCCCGAGCGGTAGCAACGCGCTGATATAGAGCTTGGAACGGCGGAACCGCATCTTGAAGGGCAGACCGTGCAGCCAGGTATGCTGGTGCAGCTTGCGGCCGGCGCTACCGGGCGCCGGCCGGTTGCGCATCAGGGCGCGCGCGCTTTCAACCACCATCAGCGAGCCGACGATGCCCAGGAAAGTGACGTAGCAAATCGAAATAACCAGGTCGATCTGGCCGAGCTGGCGCAGCCAGGTGAACAAGACAACGCCCATCGTAGAGCCGATGAAGCCGCCGATCAGCAGCACCACCCCCATCTTGATATCGACATTGCCGCGACGCCAGTGCGCCAGCGCGCCCGATACCGAGGCGGCGACCACCTGGTTGGCTTCGGTGCCGACCGCGACCGCTGGCGGCAAGCCGATGAAGATCAGCAGCGGCGTCATCAGAAAACCGCCGCCAACGCCGAACATGCCTGAAAGGAACCCTACACCGCCCCCCAACCCCAACAGCAAAAGCGCGTTGAGCGACATTTCGGCGATCGGAAAATAGAACTGCATCGCGGGCCAGCACCGCCTGCATGTGGGGGAACGGGAAGACCTCAGAGCCGGTGTTTTGCGCCTTTAATACCTGAACTGCAAGGCGAAATCGGTTTCTTTTGTCTGATTCCGCGTGAGCGGACAATCAGCTTCCGTGTCCGGCGCCCAGAAATCCGACGGCCGCATAAACCTCGTCCAGCACTGGCTGGGCGATGGCGCGCGCGCGCGTGGCGCCCCGCGCCAGCACACCGTCAATATAAGCGGGGTCGTCCATCAGCCGGCGCATCTCACCGCAGATTGGCGCCAGCTTTTCGACCGCGAGTTCGGACAGCGCCGGCTTGAACTCGGAGAACGGCTTGCCGCCGAATTCAGCCTGCACGTCGGCCAGCGATCGGTCGGCAAGCGCGGCATGGATCTCAAGCAGGTTAAACGCCTCGGGCCGGTCGGCGCGGGTGCCGCCTTCGGCGCTACCGTCCGGCACCGGGTTCGGGTCGGTCCGGGCGCGGCGAATTTTGCGCGCGATGGCGTCGGCGTCGTCGGACAGGTTGATGCGCGAATTGTCGGATGCCTCGGACTTGCTCATCTTCGCCCGCCCGTCGCGCAGGCTCATCACGCGCGCCGCCTGATCAAGGATCAGCGGTTCAACCAGCGGGAACAGCTCGACCCCAAAATCGTTGTTGAATTTCTGTGCGATGTCGCGGGTCAGCTCGAGATGCTGCTTCTGGTCCTCGCCGACCGGCACGTGGGTCGCTTTGTAGGCCAGAATATCGGCCGCCATCAGGTTGGGATAGACGAACAACCCGACACTCGCGTTTTCGCGGTGCTTGCCAGCTTTTTCCTTGAACTGGGTCATGCGGTTCAGCCAGCCCATGCGCGCCACGCAATTGAACACCCAGGCAAGTTCGGCATGCTGCGGCACCTGGCTCTGATTGAAAATAATGCTGGTCTCGGCATCGATACCGGCGGCAAGAAACGCGGCCGTCACCTCGCGCGTGTTGCGGATCAGTTCAGCCGGGTCCTGCCATGTGGTGATCGCATGCATGTCGACCACGCAATAGATGCATTCGTTGTTGTCCTGCAGCCGCGCGAAATTGCGGATCGCCCCGAGATAATTCCCGAGATGCAAATTGCCGGTGGGCTGAACGCCGGAAAAGACACGTGCCATCTTTGTTTCCTTAATGCCGCACTAGTGCGGGCCGGCGCGTTATTGCGCCAATGTTGAATATGGTCAACCTGGCCCCGCCCGATCGCGCCGGAGAAGCTGCCTGAGGTCGGCGGGCCGTGCCGCGCCCAGGGCCACGGCGAGAATGCCATAAAGCACGAGTCCACCGATCACCAGTGCCGTAAGCGCCGCGATGCGTTCGGCGTCTGACCCGGCCAGCGCCCCGCCCAGCCCCCGCATGGCAAACCACAGCCCGCCGGCCATGCCGGCCGAGGCGGCGAGAATACGCAACGTCCGGTCCTTCAGCCTGGTATCCACCGCATGGTGCCCGCGCCGGCACAGCACGATTCCCAGCAGGGCCGCGTTGAGCCATGACGCGAGCGCCGTGGCCAGCGCGATGCCGACATGGGCGATATAATTGATCAGGATCAGGTTGAGCACGACATTGACCGTGACGCCGATGATCGCGATGCGCACCGGGGTCGTGGTGTCCTGGCGCGCAAAAAAGCCCGGCCCCAGCACCTTGACCAGCACATAGGCAGGCAGCCCGACAGCGTAGGCCATCAGCGCATGCGCGGTGGCGCGGGTGGTCTCGGGCCCGAACGCGCCGCGTTCAAAGAGCACCGAGATTACCGGCTCGGCGATCACCATCAGCGCCGCTGCCCCCGGTACGGTGAACAGCAAGGCGACCTCAATTCCGCGGTTCATGCTGTCGCGCGCCGCCGCCGCCTCGCCGGCGCGGAGTTGACGCGACAGCAACGGCAGCAGCGCGGTGCCGATCGCCACCCCCACCACGCCAAGCGGCAGTTGGTTTACCCGGTCGGCGTAGTAGAGAAACGACACCGCCCCGGTCGGCAACAGCGATGCGATCACGATATCGATCAGCAGGTTGATCTGCACCACCCCGGCGCCAACGGCGCCCGGCAGCATGAGTCGCAGCAGGCGGCGCACGCCGGGTGTCAGGCGCGGCCGGGGCAGCGGGAAATGCACGCCTTCACGCCGGCAGGCGGCGATCAGCCACAGGAATTGCGCGATCCCGGCCCCCGCCACCCCCCAGGCCAGCGCATGGCCCGCCGTGGGAACGAAGCGCACGCCGATCAGCAAGGACGCGATCAGGAACAGGTTGAGGATGATCGGAGTCGCCGCGGCGGCGGCAAAGCGACCGAGCGAATTGAGCACGCCGCCCAGCAAAGAGACCAGCGAGATGAACATCAGATAGGGAAAGGTGATGCGGGTCAGCACCACGGCGAGGTCGAACTTCTCGGGCTGGTCGGCAAAGCCGGGCGCGAAGACGTACATCGCGAAAGGCATCGCGATTTGCAGCGCGGTGACGAACAGCAGCAGGAAAGCCAGCATCACCGCCATCACGTCGGCGGCGAATTCCACCGCCGCCCGTTTGCCGTCGGCCTCCAGCCGGCCGCTGAACAGCGGCACGAAGGCCGCGTTAAAGGCGCCTTCGGCGAACAGCCGGCGGAAAAAGTTGGGCAGCTTGAAGGCGACGAAAAACGCGTCGGCGACGATGCCGGCACCCAGCGTCGCCGCGATCAGGATATCGCGGACGAAGCCGAGAATTCGGCTCGCCATGGTGTAGGAACCAACCGTCGCAATCGAACGCAACAACGCCATGTAGCCAACCTAAAGTATTTTCCGCTTGCGCGGAATCGTGTCAGCCCGCCGCGCGCCGTGCCGGGGCTTCGGTCACCGCCTCGCGTTTGGTGGGATCGAGCAGGGCTGTTTCGAGCGCCCGCCGGACCTGAGCCAGCTTGCCCTCATGCGTCACCTGCATGCCGAACGCGTCCTTGACATAGAACACATCGACCGCGCGCTCGCCATAGGTGGTGATCAGCGCGCTCGAAATCTGTAGCCCGACATCGGTTAGCGCGCGGGTCACGTCATGCAACAGGCCGGGCCGGTCGCGCCCGTTGATTTCGATCACCGAATGGGTGCGCGACGCCGAATTGCTGATCATCACCCGGGGGGCGACGGTGAAGACGCGGGTGCGGGTTGGAATAGCGGGTTTCTTGGCCAGTTCGCGCGCCGGGCGGACGCGCCCGCTGAGCGCCTCCCCGATGCGCTTGGTCAGGCGGGCGATCTGACCCTGCTGGTCGAACGGTCCGCCGGACTGGTCCTGCACCCGGAACACATCGAGCGCCATGCCGTTGGTCATGGTGAAGATGTTGGCTTCGAAGATAGTGGCCCCGGCCAGCGCGATAGCGCCGGCGATGTCGGAAAACAGCCCGGCAACGTCGCCGGCATAGACCGTCACCTCGGTGACATCGCGTTGGGTTTCGGTGCGGGTCTTGATGGTCAGCGGGTCTCCGGCCGCCTCGGCGGCGTGCATCAGCTCGATATAGCGGACATGCGCATCAGTATCGAAGCCGAGCCAGAAGGGTGGGTAGCCGCGCTCCAGCATGGCGTCGATATCGCTTTCCGGCCAGCTATCGAGCCTGTCGCGCACGGCATCCTTGGCGGCCTCGATGCGTATCTCACGGCCCCTGACTTCGTGCCCGCCCGACAGCCTGGCCTCGGTCGCGAGATACAGGTCGCGGATCAACGCCGCCTTCCAATTGTTCCAAACGTTGGGGCCGACGGCGCGGATATCGGCCACGGTGATGACCAGCAGCAGGCGCAGTCGTTCGAGCGACTGAACCGCCTCGGTGAAATCGGCGATGGTCGCGGGGTCATTGAGATCGCGGTGAAAGGCGGTGTGGCTCATCGCCAGATGGTGGCGGACCAGCCAGGACACGGTCTCGACTTCCTCATCGGTCAGCCCGAACCGGGGGCCCAGCCGTTCGGCGACCTCGGCGCCAAGCTCCGAATGGTCACCGCCGCGTCCCTTGGCGATATCATGCAGCAGCAGGGCGACGAACAGCGCCCGGCGCGAAGCAACATGCGCCATCGCCTCGCTGATGGCGGGCATGGAGTCGATGAACTCGCCGCGCTCGATGCGGTGCAGGATGCCGATCGCAAAGATGGTGTGCTCATCGACCGTGTAGACGTGATACATATCGTGTTGCATCTGGGCAACGACGCGGCCGAAATCGGGCACGAAACGGCCGAGCACACCCGCCTCGTTCAGCCGCCGCAACGATATCTCGGCGCCCTTGGTCGCGGTCAGCATCTCAATAAACAGGCGGTTCGCGTCCACGTCCTCGCGCAGCCGGTCGACCCGCCGCAAATGACGCGTTATCAGCCGGAGCGCCTTGGGATGGATATCGAGATCGTTCATCTGGGCGGTATGGAAAAGCTGGATAATGCGGAGCGGTTCACCGACGAACACCGCGCCCGATTCGACTGTCAGCCGACCGCGCTCAATCGGGAATCCGTCGGCTTCGCGCCGGAACAGTCCGCGGCGCAGCATCGACATCCGGGGCGTACGACGATGCTCGGCCTCCAACGCCGCGCAAAAGATTCGGGTCAGATCGCCGACTTCCTTCGCGGTCAGATAATAGTGCTTCATGAAGCGTTCGACGCCGCGCGTACCGGCATGGTCCTTGTAGCCCAGCCGCTCGCCGATCTCGGCCTGCTGGTCGAAGGTCAGACGTTCCTCGCCGCGCCCGGCCAGATAATGCAGGTGGCAGCGCACGGTCCACAGGAAGTTCTGGGCGCGTGAGAAGTTCAACGCCTCGCGCGCGGTCAGAACGTGCTTCTCGATCAGCTCGTCAACATCATCGACGGCGTAAAGATATTTGGCGATCCAGAACAGCGTCTGCAGATCGCGCAAGCCCCCCTTGCCGTCCTTGATGTTGGGTTCCAGCACATAGCGCGAACCGCCCATGCGTTGATGGCGCTCGTCGCGCTCGGCCAGCTTGGCCTCGGCGAATTCGCTGCCGCTGCCTTTGGCGAGTTCCTCGCGGAAACGGTAACGCAATTCCTCGAATGTCCCGGTGTCGCCCCAGATCAGGCGGGCTTCCAGCACCGAGGTGCGGATCGTGATGTCTTCGCGCGACAGCCGGATGCATTCATCGACCGAGCGCGTGGCGTGGCCGACCTTGAGCCCCAGGTCCCACAGCAGATACAGCACGCTTTCGATGATCTGTTCGATGCGCGGCGTCACCTTGTAGGGCAACAGGAACAGCAGATCGATATCGGAGAACGGCGCCATTTCACCGCGCCCGTAGCCGCCGACGGCGGCGGCGCAGATCCGTTCGGCCTGGGTCGGGTTGGCGGTCGGGTAGATCCGCGCCGTGGTGACATCGAGGGCCAGCCGGAGAAGCTGGTCCGTCAGGAAGGCGTTGGCGCGGACCGTCGCCTCGCCGGTGGCGCCTTCCTCCTCGAAGCGGCGGCGCACTTCCGCGCGGCCGTCGGCCAGCGCATCCTTGACCATCAGGAACAGGGCACGGCGCGCTTCTTTCGTCGGCACCTCTTCGCCAAGCCGCGTATCAAGCGTCGCCTGTAGGGCCGCAAGGTCGATGATGTCGCGCTGCTTCAGTTCGGTGGCCATGCCTGCCCCGTTGCCGGATCCCGTCTTTGGGGAAAATGAAGTTTAACATAGCGCATTGGTCGAAATTTGGGCGAATTCACTCTTTACCCTCATCTTCGCGCAGACCCTTGATCCGATAGACGAATTCCAGCGCCTCGCGCGGCGTCATGGCGTCGGGGGCTGCTTCGTCGAGCGCGCTCTCCAGGTCGCTCGGCCCCTTGGGCGGACGCGCGCCGGCGGACGGGCGGGCGGCGGCGAACAGCGGCAGATCGTCGGCCAGCCGGGCCACCGCACCACCCTGTTCGCTGGTCTCGAGCGCCGACAGCACCTGTTCGGCGCGCGCGATCACGGCGTCCGGCAGGCCGGCAAGCCGCCCAACATGGATGCCATAGGAACGGTCGGCCGTGCCCTGGGCGACTTCATGCAGGAACACCACGTCGCCCTGCCATTCCTTGACCCGCATCGAATGGCATTCGAGTCCATCGAGTCGGGCGGCGAGGCCGGTGAGTTCGTGATAGTGCGTTGCGAACAGCGCCCGGCAGCCATTTACGTCATGGATATGTTCAAGCGCCGCCCAGGCGATCGACAGCCCGTCAAAGGTCGCCGTTCCGCGGCCGATCTCATCCAGAATAATCAGCGCCCGCGCGCCGGCCTGGTTCAGGATCGCGGCGGTCTCGACCATCTCGACCATGAAGGTCGAGCGCCCGCGCGCCAGATCGTCGGCCGCGCCGACCCGGCTGAACAGCCGATCGACGATGCCGAGATGGGCGGTATCGGCGGGAACGAAGGCCCCCATCTGAGCCAGGATCGCGATCAGCGCGTTCTGACGCAGGAAGGTCGACTTGCCGGCCATATTGGGGCCGGTCAGCAGCCAAAGCCTGTGCTCGGGCGCCAGATCGCAGTCGTTGGGGACAAAGCCCGCCTCGCCGGTGGCGGCAAGGGCGGTTTCAACCACCGGGTGCCGCCCGCCTTTTATTTCGAACGCCCGGCTATCGTCGATACGGGGCCTGACATGACGTTGGGCGACGGCCAGTTCGGCAAGCGCCGCGGCGACGTCAAGGGCGGCAAGTGCTGCCGCGGCGGCGGCGATCTCGATGGCGCGGGCATCCACCTCGGCCGCCAGATCGGCAAACAGCTCAAGCTCGAGCGCCAGCGCCTGGTCGGCCGCGCGGCTGATCCTGCCTTCCAGCTCGCCCAGCTCGACGGTCGTGAAACGCACTGCGCTGGCCAGTGTCTGGCGGTGGATGAAGGGGGTATCGGCGCCGGTCGGGATTTTGTCGGCCTGGGTCGGTGTGACCTCTATGTAATAGCCAAGCACCTTATTGTTGCGGATCTTGAGCGCCGCGACACCGGTTTCCCCCGCATATTTCGCCTGCAGGCCCGCGACCAGCCGGCGGCTGTCGTCGCGCAGGCCCAGCAACTCGTCCAGCCCCGGCGCGTAGCCGGACGCGATGAACCCGCCGTCGCGCGCATTGGGCGGCAGGTCGGGGGCAAGCGCGCGCGACAGCCGGTCGACCAAGGCGTCATGTCGGCCGAGCCCGACGGCCAGTTCGGCAAGCGAGTTGGGAAGCGGCGGGGCGGTCCGGTCCAACAGATTCCGCAGACGGGCCGCACTGTCCAGCCCGTCGCGAATGGCGGCAAGATCGCGCGGGCCGCCACGTCCCACGGTCAGGCGGGACAGCGCACGGTCGATGTCGGCGCCGGCGGCAAGCGCCCGGCGCAGATCGTCCCGCAGGTTGGCTTCTCCGCACAGCCGTTCGACAGAGTCCAGCCGCTCGCGGATTTCTTCCAGATCGGTCAGCGGCGCCGCCAGCCGGGCGGCGAGCAGCCGGCTGCCCGCGCCGGTGACGCAACGGTCGATGGTGTCGAGAAGCGAGCCCCGCCGTTCGCCGGACAGGGTGCGGGTAAGTTCAAGATTGCGCCGTGTCGCCGCGTCGATTTCCATCACCGCGCCGTCCTCGATCCGGCGCGGCGCATCGAGCCTCGGCATATGACCCTTCTGGGTCAACGAGACATAATCGACCAGCGCGCCGCAGGCCGCGATCTCGGCCCGGCCGAAGGCGCCGAACGCATCCAGCGCGGCAACGCCGTAATGCGCTTCCAGCCTTCGGCGCGCGGATTCGCTGTCGAAGCGGGCGGACGGCAGCGGCACCAGCGCATCGCCGATATCGTTGAAGGGGTCGAAAAGGGCCTGGTTCTGCAACGCGCGTTCCGGCACCAAAAGCTCGCACGGCTCGATCCGCGCCAGTGCGGCGGACAGCGCCGCCGGCGCGATCGGCTGGACCCAGAAGGCGCCGGTCGAAATGTCGAGCCAGGCAAGCCCCAGCACGCCCTGCGCATCGGCCAGGGCGGCCAGGAAATTGTGCCGCCCGGCATCGAGCAGGGCTTCCTCGGTCAGCGTGCCGGGGGTAACGATGCGCACCACCTCGCGCGCGACCACCGATTTCGAGCCACGTTTGCGGGCTTCTGCCGGATCCTCGGTCTGTTCGCAAACCGCGACCCGGAAACCCTTGCGAATCAGCCGCAGCAGGTAGGTCTCGGCGGCGTGCACCGGGACCCCACACATCGGAATATCCTGCCCGTCATGCTTGCCGCGCTGGGTGAGGGTAATGTCGAGCGCGGCGGCGGCCTGGCGCGCATCATCGAAAAACAATTCGTAGAAATCGCCCATCCGGTAAAACAGCAGGGTGTCGGGATGGGCGTCGCGAATGGCGAGATACTGCACCATCATCGGCGAGACGTCGCCGCTTTTGCTGGACGGCACGGCCGCTCGGGCGGCGGATTTGGACGGGCGCGCGGCCATCTGAACAGTTTAGCTCTTATTTTCCACAGCCGCCATGACGGGATCGGATAACGCAATCGCGACTTGCCGTGGCGCATAAATCGCCGCAAGTTAAGGATCATTCGCAATGATTTGGGTTGGGGACCGCGGCATGGCACGCAAGACCAGAACGGTTGGAAAGAAAGCAGGGCGGAAAACGTCAGCAAAGAAAACGTCGGCACGGAAACAATCGTTGACCAAGCTTGAGCGCTCGTTTAACGCGCTCGATCGCGATGCGCTGGCGATGCATGCGGGACCGCCGCCAGGCAAGCTCTCGATCGCGCCGCTCAAGCCGATCGCGACCCAGCGTGACCTGTCGCTCGCCTATTCGCCGGGTGTCGCCGCGCCGTGCCTGGTGATCGCCGACGATGCCAATACCGCCTACGACTACACCAACAAGGGCAACATGGTCGCCGTGATTTCAAACGGCACCGCCGTGCTCGGGCTCGGCAATCTGGGCGCTATCGGCTCTAAGCCGGTGATGGAAGGCAAGTGCGTGCTGTTCAAGCGCTTCGCCGATATCGACGCGGTCGATCTGGAAGTCGATACCACCGACGTGGATGAATTCGTGAACTGCGTGCGCTATCTGGGGCCGGGCTTCGGCGGCATCAACCTGGAAGACATCAAGGCGCCCGAATGTTTCATCATCGAAGAGCGTCTGCGCGAGCTCATGGACATCCCGGTGTTCCATGACGACCAGCACGGCACCGCGGTGATC